>DAIPIK010000030.1:0-10111 GCA_036770845.1 Polynucleobacter sp.
TGCAGTGGTTATCAAAGCAACTCCGCATTCCGCAGCGGCAGATTCACCTTATCTCTGGTCAAGCCAGCAAAGTAAAGCGCATCGAGTTATGGGCGCCTATTTCTAAAGAGCACGTATTGGAAACTCTCAAGCCCTAGGCATTTACCAAAAGAGTAGCCAAAGAATACCCAGAATCAATACCCATTTGCCGATGTAGTAAACACTGCGCTGCTTCGCTTTAAGCTCCTTCGCCTTGCTGCGCAAATGGTAAACATAGGAAAATAGAACATTAACAAAACCAACTTCCTCTGAGTCGACGTTTTTTGATGCAGCGGCACTCATCACGTGCCTGCCAAACCAACGGTTAAATGCCTGCACTACCTTGGTGTACACCGGACGCTCGATATCGCAGAACAGAACGATACGCTGGTGGTCGGTTTTATTGGCAGCGTAATGAATATAGGTTTCATCAAACATCACAGCCTCACCGTCTTTCCAGTAGTAGCGCTCACCATCGACATCAATAAAACAGTCTGGACTATTGGGCGTTACTAATCCCAAGTGGTAACGCAGTGAGCCGGCATAGGGATCGCGATGCCGTACCAAAGTTGCTTCTGGCGGCAGTGATGCAAACATGGCAGCTTTGACCGACGGGATGGATTTGAGTAGGGCTACGGTTTTAGGGCAGGCCGTCTCAGCAGAGGCTAAATCTTTGCCATACCAGTAGAGATGAAAGCGTTTCCAGCCGGTTCGAAAAAAGGAGTTAAAGCCAATATCGTTGTAACCGGTTGCGGCTGCGATCGAGCCGCCCTCGTTTAGTGCCAGGGCCTCAGCGCGAATCACTTCCCAGTTGTCTTGCAACTTTTTTAATTCAGGGAACTCCGTCACAGGAATGTACGCGCCCGCCTTCACTTTGGAAAACAGATAGAGCAGGGAATTGACTGGCGCCAGAAGAACGACATAGTCTGTAAGCGAGCGCATGACACCAAAGCGAACGCGACCCCTAAAATACACATAGACGGCAGAGCTCACAAAGATCAACAGAATAGCGTGACGAATTTCCATAACAGCAACAGATACTTTCAATAAAAAAGGAGTGCCGTTTAAAACAAGGCAAAATAAACTATGCCCCATTTTAAGTGAGCGAACACCTTTCGTGCAGCATAAATAGCGATCTCAATCGGAGTTTTTATGTCTTTGTATAAAAAATTACAACAAAGAGCCCATGATTCAAAGCCAATTCGGATTGCATTGATTGGCGCAGGTAAATTTGGATCGATGTATTTATCGCAAATACCCCGTACACCGGGCATCCATTTAGTCGGGATTGCCGATCTATCGCCAGATCGTGCGCAGGCTGCATTGCGGCGCGTAGGCTGGCAGGACGATCAGTTTGGGGCAGCTTCGGTTGCTGAGGCGGTGCGCAAAGGCACTACCTACATTACGAGCGATGCAAGTACATTGATTGCTGACAATGCCATTGAGCTAGTAATTGAGGCAACGGGCGTGCCTGCCGCTGGCATCGAGCATGCCCTGCGCTGCATTGAGCATGGCAAGCACATCATCATGGTGAATGTCGAAGCCGATGTATTGGCAGGACCGTATTTGGCAAAGCGAGCGGCTGAGGCCGGCGTGATTTATTCGATGGCCTCAGGCGATCAGCCTGCCTTAATTGCAGAGATGGTTGATTGGGCCCGTACCATTGGCCTCGAAGTGGTGTGTGCTGGTAAGGGCACAAAATACCTGCCGGCATACCATGCATCGACCCCTAAAACCGTATGGGGGCATTATGGTTTTAGTGAGCAGCAAGTTGCCGGCGGCGACTTTAATGCGCAAATGTTCAATTCGTTTTTGGACGGAACAAAGTCAGCCCTCGAAATGGCGGCGGTTGCCAATGCCTGTGATTTGCAGGTCCCTGAGCACGGCTTAGGCTTCCCGGCATGCGGCGTTGATGACTTACCGTCCCTCCTAAAGCCTGCCCAGGATGGCGGCCTATTGCCTCGCAAGGGTATGGTTGAAGTGGTGTCGTCCGTCGAGCGAGATGGTCGTCCCGTGTTCCGTGACTTACGCTGGGGAGTGTATGCGGTTTTCCATGCGCCAAGTGACTACGTCAGAGATTGCTTTTTGCAATACGGTTTAAAGACAGACGCTTCCGGGTGGTATGCCGCCATGTATAAGCCTTATCACTTGATTGGTCTTGAGTTGGGTATTTCGGTAGCAAGTGTAGCCCTGCGCAAGGAGGCAACGGGCGCGACGGGCGCCTTTGTTGGCGATGTTCTTGCTTGCGCTAAGCGGGATTTAAAGGCAGGCGAAGTGCTGGATGGCGAAGGCGGCTTTACCGTCTATGGAAAGTTAATGCCGGCTGCCGAATCGCTCCGCATTAGTGCATTGCCAATTGGCCTAGCGCATCGCCTGACTTTACGAAACGGCATCCGGGCTGGGCAGATTGTGACCTGGAATGATGTGGATTACGATGCCACTCAATCTGCGATACGCATTCGCCGACTCATGGAGACGGAGTTTAAATAAGGAAGTGCTGCTATCAAAGGCAAAGCGCCCTTATTTTTTCTTGGCGTTTTCTCGTTTGATAATTTCCGCGTTGATGCGTTCGAGTGTTTTGGCATCCGGATTCTGCCAGCTGCCACCAGACTGATTCACCATAAAAACAAGCGAGGCAGCAAAATCAGCAACACTCAGATCGGCTTTGCCGCCTTTTGCAGGCATGCCTCGGACGCCAACATAGCCATGGGCAGTTAACTGAGCCTGGCCCTCTTTAATTAACGGAGCCCATTTGACTTTATCGCCAAGCTTTGGTGCCCCAGCGACGCCCATTTGATGGCAAACAGCACACACTTGCTTATACGTGTTTTCCCCAGTAGCGGCGGCGCTTTGCGTATAAAAAATTAGACCAAGAGAGGCGAATAAAAAACGGAACATAAAATAGTCTCACAAAAAAAGTTACGCATACACCACAATGCGGCTTCGCAATATGAATGCATTGTTTGCAGGCTTACAGCGTTATGATAGATCCAGATGAGCACAGCAAGGCCATAATTTTGAGTAATGCCGAATGCATTGACATACATGTAACGTCGCCATGGGGCGCAGATTTAACGCAAAATGCGATCGAGAAAAAGCAATGAATGGATTTGTTAAAAGCCTAATAGGCCTTATATTACTTGGACTTATGCTTCTTTCGGCCTATACCTGGGTGATGCTCAGTTGGAGTTATGCCGATGGAGAGCGCGCCGGTTATGTGCAGAAATTCTCAAGTAGGGGCTACCTATGCAAGACCTGGGAGGGTGAACTGGCAATGGTCTCGATGCCTGGAACTATGTCCGAGAAATTCTTCTTTTCGGTGCGTGATGATGCTGTGGCGCAAAAAATTAATGCTAATTTAGGTAAAAAAGTCGCGCTAAAATATGAACAGCATATCGGCCTGCCAACCAGTTGTTTCGGGGAAACAGAGTACTTTGTGATTGATTTGCTCGTATTGGATCAATCCTAGTTCGAGTGTCAAAAAGAAATAGTTCAAACAACTTTATTTTTATTATTTTTTGTGTTTAAAATCATGTCAGCGCGTTGTGCGCCAACATACATACCAACAAGGAGCTTCACTTGAATAAAGCAGAACTTATCGCAGCAATTGCTGACGATGCTGAGATTTCAAAAGCCAAAGCAGAATTCGCACTGAATTCAGCAATTGAGCACATCATTAAAGCCGTTACCAAGGGTGACTCCGTTCAATTGATCGGTTTTGGTACGTTCAGTTCAGGCAAGCGCGCTGCACGTATGGGCCGTAATCCTAAGACTGGCGAGCCACTTAAGATTGCTGCAGCGAAGACTGTGAAGTTTTCAGCTGGTAAAGCATTCAAAGACTCAGTCAACAAGCGCAAGAAGTAATTCGCGCAAGCTGAAACAAAAGCCCGGTTCTTCCGGGCTTTTTTATTGGCACTATTCAGCTTTGAACTAGTCGTCGGTGGCGGTGAATGCTCATGAGAATGCCTGCTCCAAATCCTAAGGTAACGAGCGCAGTGCCGCCGTAAGTCATAAGCGGTAATGGCACGCCTACGACTGGCAAGATGCCGCTCACCATGCCAATATTGACGAAGGCATAGGTGAAAAAAATCATGGTGATTGCGCCGCCCAATAATCGGGTAAACATGGTGGGCGCCCCGGCTGCGATCGCAAGCCCACGCCTAACTAACGCAAAGAACAGACCGAGCAATAGGAGGTTGCCTAGAAATCCAAACTCTTCCGAATAAACCGCAAAAACAAAATCCGTGTGTTTTTCAGGAATGAATTCCAGATGGGATTGCGTGCCTTGGCCCCAGCCTTTTCCAAAAAACCCACCTGAACCAATTGCAATCACCGATTGAATCGTGTGAAATCCTTTGCCGAGCGGGTCAGAGGAGGGATCAAGTAGGGTACAGATTCGATTTTTTTGATAGCCATGCAAGAGTGGCCAAGTGACATCGCTGGCGCAAATGCTGCCGCGGAAAATGATCAGCAGTAATACGCCGACAGCAAGTACGCCGATCACTGGCAGAATCCAGCGCCACGGTAGGCCTGCAAAAATGATCACGTAAAGGCCAGCAGCAAACACCAGCAAAGCGGTGCCTAGGTCGGGTTGCCGGGCAATCAAAAGGACGGGGATGGCAAGAATAACAGCAGCAACCAAATAGTCCCAGCCATTCTGAATGCCTTCGCGTCGCTGGAAGTACCATGCCAACATGAGTGGCATGGCAATCTTCATTAGCTCAGATGGTTGAATCACAATGCCCACATTGACCCAGCGCCGTGCTCCCTTTTTGACTAGGCCAAAAATCGCAACCGCAATCAGCAGGACTACACCGATGATGTAAATCCAAACTGCTGCAGTCTCAAGCCACTTGGGCGGGATATATGAAACGACCCACATCACTAAAAAAGCCAAAACCAAATTACGAATTTGATCTGAGAGGAATACTGGCGTATTTTGGCTCGCTGACAAGAATGTGATGGAGCTTAAAACAGCAATGCCTAAAAAAATGAATCCGAGCTGCGGATCAAGCCCGGAAAAAAATCGAACGATGTATTTCTTTATGGCGCCCTTTTCCATTCCGGAATCTCCTTAGGCCATTTGCCATTGATGTAAAAGTCGAGGGCTTTGCGCGCAATCGGCGCAGCATATTGGGCACCAAAACCAGCATTTTCTACAATGAGAGCAATCACAATCGTGGGTTTCTCTGCCGGCGCAAAGGCAACAAACAGGGCGTGGTCACGCAAAAACTCGGGGGTAGTTGCATGATTGTATTCTTTCGCATTCAAGCTAAACACTTGAGATGTGCCCGTTTTGCCGGCATTGGTATATGGCGCATCTTTAAACGACCTTGCAGAAGTGCCGACTTGATTGACCGCAACCATGGATTTCTTGATGACTTCAATATTTTCGGGCTTAAAGTTAAGGCGATAACTTTCTGTGGGTGTCGTTAGTTTTTGTTGGCGTGTAAACGGATCTTCAACTGCTTTAACTAAATGCGGCTTCATCACCACACCTTCATTCACAACGTTTGCTAAGGCATGCGCAAGTTGCAAAATTGTAAAAGAGTTGTAGCCCTGTCCAATGCCCAGTGAAATTGTTTCCCCTTCAAACCACTTCTGTTGCTCTGGTTTCTTAAAGTATTTTTTCTTCCACTCGGTAGAGGGCAAAATACCAGCAGCCTCACCATCAAGGTCTATGCCTGTTTTCTGACCAAAGCCCAGCGGGCCCATAAAATCATGCATCATATTGACGCCCATTTCCCGCGCTAGCAGGTAGTAATAGGTATCGCATGATTCAACAATCGATTTCTCCATGTCAACCATGCCATGCCCACCCTTCTTGTCATCGCGGAAGGTATGCGTGCCTAAGGTAAAGAATCCGGGGTCTGCAATCGCCTGAGAAGGCGTTCTAATGCCCAGCTCAAGGGCAGCCAATGCCATAAAGGGTTTGTAAGTGGAGGCGGGCGGATAGAGGCCTTTAAGCGGTCGATTGTAGAGCGGCCTGCTTTTGGATTCATTCAGCTCTTTCCAGGTTACGGCATCAATCCCTTCTACAAAATCATTCGGATTGAAATTGGGCTTGGAGACAAATGCCAGCACATCCCCAGTAGAGGGTTCGATTGCAACAAAAGCGCCACGGAAGTTACCGTACAACTGTTCTACCAAGTATTGCAATTTAATATCAACCGATAGGATGATATTTTTGCCGGGAGTTGAGGGGAAGCTAGAGAGCGTTCGAATCGGCCTGCCTCCAGCAGTGATTTCGACTTGATCGTAACCCGGCACTCCCCTTAGAACATGCTCATAGCTCTGTTCAATACCAATCTTGCCTACGTACTGAATTCCAGGTAAGAATGCATTTTTTAATCCACTCGCATCGTCAGATTCGGTGGCATTGCTAATCTCCGATTGCATCCGCTCCTTATCTTTTTGGGATACGCGCCCAATATACCCAATCATGTGTGAGCCAAGTTCGTTGTAAGGGTACTCTCGAAAGTTACGTGAACGGATCTCAACGCCTGGAAAGCGATAGCGGTTTGCCATAAAGCGTGCCGTCTCAACCTCATTGAGCATCGATCGCAACGGGAATGTCCCCATATTGCGAGCGTCTTCTAGGGAGCGCTTAAAGTTACGGCGATCACGCTGACTGATATCAATAATCTCTGAAAGATCATCAATTAATTTATCTACGCTGCCTTCAATTTCACTTACGTTGACATCTAAGGTTAGTGCAGAATAATTTCTGCCGATCACAATGCCATTACGGTCAATTAATAGACCCCGCATTGCAGGCGCAGGCACAATTGCGATGCGATTATTTTCAGCTAAGGTAGAGTACTTCCCGTGATTGATGATTTGCAGCCAAACCAATCGACTTAATAAAATAACAAAACAAACGGTGACAAAAATAATGGCAATTCGAGTGCGATCCTGAAAAGAGGACAGGTCTGATTTTTTGAATGATGCCATTGCAGTTAACTCAGATACTAGAGCGGACGATTGGGATCAACATCAATTGGACGCCTTTGTGGCGCAAGCAATAGCTTCGTTGCTAGTGGCCACAATGCAGCCTCAATGATGCCCTGTAGAACGCCCCCTAGACCCCACCAATACATTGATCCTGTTAAGAGCCAATGGACCAATACTGGAAAAACAGAAACCAACATAAAAATAGGCAACACATGCAGGGCCTGTGCATACACTTGCAGCGCACTAATGCGGCGATGCCACGCCACTGCAAGATAGGCAACCAAGGCATAACTGAAGGCATGCAAACCAAGTAAGTCAGAGTTATGGACGTCCATCACCAGCCCAAGAAACGACGCCCACACTACGCCAACATAGCGGTGCTGGTGGATGTTCCAAAAAACAATACAGATAATGAGCCAATCCGGAACCCAGGCATGATTACCAAGCGGCAATAAGTTGAGGAGCAGGGCACAAAACAAGCTGACGAAGATAAAGACCGGATTAACTGGGCGCAGAATGTATCCGCTTTGAAAATCAATCATGGCATACCTCGTATGCGCGTTTTACGTCGACCCGGCGTATTTTCAGAAGTGCCTTCGCTGGGCTTAGCATCCCATTGGGGGTCATACAAAAGAGCCAGTGCCTGACGGTGTGAATTAATTCCTGCCACCGGAGCGCAAAAGACATTCGCCGTATTCTTATCAATATTGCGTTCGATCCGCGTAATCATCGCAACTGCAAAACCGGGTGGGTAGGTTCCATCTATTCCAGATGTCAACAGTACGTCGCCTACTTCTAAGTCACTCGCAACCGGTAGGTAGCGTAGCTCTAGTAAATTTCCGCGTCCAGTGCCAAACACGGCCGCACGCAGGCCATTGCGTGCGACCTGGACGGGTACAGCAAAATCCCTGTCTTCCAGCAGAGAAACTTCGGCAGAGCCAGCATACAGGCGCACAACTTGACCTAGAATGCCCGAGTCGCTAGCGATCGGATTGCCCAGCTTCAAACCATCCTCCGCCCCGCGATCAATGACTACCCGCTGTGAAATTGGATTGCTCGGGTTGTAGAGGATTTCAACCGGAATAGTTTTGTAAGCAACTTCTTTTTGTAGGTTTAAAAGTTGACGTAAGTTTTGGTTTTCTACGCGCAGCAATTCGGACTGATTCGCAAGCAAGGTCAGCTCCATCTGCCGTTGCTTTAACTCGATATTCTCATTAGCCAAGGTAGATCGTGTAGTGAAGTAAGTATCGCTTGCAGTGATCAGGTTACGTGGCAACTGCATGACATATTCCAATGGGCGTAAGCCCAGATTGATGGAATCACGCACGAGATCAATCGCCTTAAACCGGAAATCAATCAACATCAATACACTGCTGATAGACAGGCACACAATGAGTTTGACCAGGGCGGGTATGCCCTGTTTAAAGAGAGGTGGGGCGCTGTGTTGCAAGACCTTATCTGACTAAGGTCGACTTACTCTTGCGAGAAGACTCCACTTAGCTTGTCCATGCGTTCTAAGGCGATGCCGCAACCGCGAGCAACGCACGTTAATGGATCCTCAGCCACATGAATCGGCAGGCCCGTCTCTTCCATTAACAGGCGATCGAGGTCGCGTAAGAGTGCGCCACCGCCAGTGAGCATGACACCGCGCTCAGCAATATCAGAGGCCAGCTCAGGCGGCGTTTGCTCCAAAGCAGCTTTGACGGCAGTCACGATTTGGTTGAGGGGGTCTGTGAGGGCTTCGAGGATTTCGTTGCTGGTTACCGTAAAACTACGTGGAATACCTTCAGCTAAGTTACGGCCCTTGACTTCCATCTCGCGCACTTCAGCACCTGGGAATGCGGAGCCGATGGTTTTCTTAATCAGTTCGGCGGTTTGCTCGCCAATCAGCATTCCGTAGTTGCGGCGAATGTAATTGGTAATGGCTTCGTCAAACTTATCGCCGCCGACGCGGACTGATCCTTTATAAACAGTGCCGCCCAGTGACATCACACCCACTTCGGTTGTGCCGCCGCCGATATCTACCACCATCGAGCCAGCCGCTTCCGATACGGGCAGTCCAGAACCAATCGCTGCAGCCATTGGTTCTTCAATCAAAAATACTTGCGACGCACCCGCACCCAGAGCGGATTCGCGAATGGCGCGACGCTCGACTTGGGTTGAGCCGCAAGGTACGCAAATGATGATGCGTGGACTGGGGCGCAGCAATTTGCTTTCATGCACCATCTTGATGAACTGCTTGAGCATCTGCTCGGTAATCGTGAAGTCGGCAATAACGCCATCTTTCATGGGGCGAATGGCTTCAATATTGCCCGGAACACGCCCAAGCATGGCTTTGGCTTCGGTGCCAACTGCCAAAATAGTCTTTTTGCCATTTGGGCCGCCTTCTTGACGAATTGCAACCACTGAGGGCTCATCAAGCACAATACCCCGATCACGCATGTAAATTAAGGTGTTGGCAGTACCTAAGTCGATCGCTAGGTCGTTTGAAAAATAGTTGCGAAAAAAACCAAACATAATGGAAGTGGGAAAATAGTAGAGTTAATGAATTTACAATCCAATGATACCCTAGCGCCTCATGAAACTTGACGATGTTCAGCGTATAGCGCACCTCTCCCGCCTGGAGTTAAGCCAAGCAGAAGCAGAGCTTGTATTGCCCCAATTGCAGGCTATTTTTTCCTTGGTGGAGGAGATGCAGGCTGTCGATACCAGCAATTTCACTCCTTTAGCCCATCCGATTCTGTTTTTGCGCGATTTAGCCCAGCCACTACGCCCAGACCACGTTACCGAGCCGAACAACCGAGAGCAGAATATGCAGTCTGCCCCGGCCCAGCAAAATGGCTATTTTTTGGTGCCGAGGGTGATTGAATGAGCTGGCACCTGTCTTCAGTAGCAATGTTGGCAAAGGCGCTCGAAGCGAAAGCGGTCTCGAGTACCGAACTGGCTAGCCATTTTCTCGCTCGTATTCAGGCCGGCGGGCGTTGGAATGCCTTCTTGGACGTCAACCCAGCGTTAACGATGGAACAGGCTGCAAGCGCCGACCGTATTCGGGCGGATGGCAAGGCCGGTAAGTTAACCGGTATTCCCTTGGCCCATAAGGATGTTTTTGTCACGCGCGGCTGGAAGTCAACCGCCGCTT
>DAIPIK010000031.1:0-9953 GCA_036770845.1 Polynucleobacter sp.
CCTTGAATCAGTACAGCACCATAAAATTATGATTTAATATGGCAAATACCGCGTTTTGAGCAAAACAATACCGGCAGAGTCATTTTAGTATTTACGCTAACTTATCCGAATAACTTTAGGAGATTTTCAGAATGCACAACCCATTTCAGCCGGTAGAGAAGATCAAGGCAGAGGTATTTATGTCAATGCCTGCCAAGTTCAGAAAAAAATCGCGCACGGGCTGGTCTGACCCCAATCGTCAAAATGCTGAGGTCGAATGTTTTTTAGAAGGACCTTCATTTGATCGTGAGGGAAATTTGTGGTTTGTGGATATACCGTTTGGGCGTATTTTTAAGATTACGCCAAAAGGGGACTGGGAATTAGTCACCCAATATGACGGCTGGCCTAATGGCTTGAAGTTTCACAAAGATGGTCGCGCATTCATTTGTGATTACAAGTGTGGTCTTTTAGAGCTCGATACGAAAACTGGCAAGATTCAAACCGTCTTGGGTTCGATGTACAGTGAAAACTTCAAAGGCCTCAATGATTTGCACTTCGCTTCGAATGGCGACCTGTACTTTACTGATCAGGGTCAGACTGGGATTGCTGATCCAACCGGCCGTGTGTTTAGATTGCGCGCCAACGGGCAACTCGATCGCTTGGTATTAAATATTCCAAGTCCGAATGGAATTACGCTCAATACCCAGGAAAAGCATGTGTTTGTCGCGGCAACGCGCTCACAGCAAATATGGCGCTTACCGCTTATGGCGGACGGCTCTGTTTCGAAGACGGGAGTTGCAATTCAGTTGACTGGCGGTGTTGCTGGTCCTGACGGGATTGAAATGGACTCGGAGAATGGTTTGTTGGTTTGCCACCTCGGTGTCGGAATTTGGCGTTTTGACAATAATATGTTGCCGACGCATTTGATTTACTCAGATAATCCGCACCACCACCATTTGGCCAACTTATGTTTTGGTGGTGATGGAAAGGATCTGTACATTACAGAATCGTTGTCTGGCGATATCCTCAAAGCACGCTTGCCAGTAGCAGGTAAAAAAATGTTTGGACTATCTTAATTTGACTGCAAACGCGCCTCTTTATCAGACACTCGCGAATACGCTTTCTGAGCGTATTCGCGAGGGCTATTGGGCGGTTGGGTCGAGCCTTCCATCGGAAAGCCAGCTTTGCACATTGTTTAAAGCGAGTAGACACACATTGCGACATGCGCTCAGCAATTTGGAACGCGATGGCTTGATACTCCGCCAGCAGGGTGCTGCGACGCAAGTCATTTCGAGGCTGTCGCCGCGGCGCTTCACGCAGTCTTTCAATTCCCCTGCCGATATTCTGCGGTATCCGCGAGACACCTATCGGGTAAATGTAATAGAAGAGTTTATCGAGTGTGATGAGGCGCTGGCAAAAGTGTTAGATGCCCCGATTGGATCATCGTGGTACCACATCGGCGGTGTTCGAAAGAACCAAGATTCAAATCAAGCCATTGCTTGGACTGATATTTATATCCTGCCTCAGTTTGCTGACGTGACCACCGATCCAGAGCATTCGCAGTTAATGGTTTTTGAACAAATTGAGCGGCGTTTTGCACTCAAGATTGATCGAGCTGAAGTAGATGTCTATGCAGCACGTGCAGATCAAAAGTACGCCGATGCATTGAATGTTGATATTGGCTCTGCTTGTTTAGTTATTACTAGACGCTATTTTGATGCTGGCGGAAAACTATTTGAAGCCACCGTTACCTATCACCCTGAAGGCAGGTACATTTACAGTATGGAATTGCGCAATACTCCTGCGAACCAATAAAGAACAATGACCAATCTCCGCCATTTGCCAGTTGATCAAGCCACGCAATTTATTGCAGACGTTTTCATCTCGACTGGGATTCCGTCGGCAGATGCTAAGACCGTGGCTCATCTGATGGTGCAGTCTGACTTGGCTGGAGCCGATGGACACGGTATTTTTAGGTTACCAGCCTATGTCAAGCGGATTAAGGCTGGCGGTATTAATTTGCACCCACACATCCGGGTAGAGCGCGAGCGTGGCGGTACTGCGCTAATTAATGGCGACAATGGGCTGGGGCATTTGGTGATGAATCAAGCCGTTGAGTTAGCGACTGAAAAATCCCGCGAGCATGGGGTATGTTGGATCGGAAGCCATCACGGAAACCATTCTGGAGCTGCCTCGGTTTATGTTCGAATGTTAGCGGAGCGCGGACTGGTTGGAATCTACATGGCAGTTGGCAATGCAAACCACATGGCTCCATGGGGGGGTACTGATTTATTGCTTTCTACTAATCCCATTGCAATTGCGGTGCCGACCCAAAAAGGCCAGCCGATTGTTTTACTGGACATGGCTACTACAGTTGCAGCTTATGGCAAGGTAAAGCTGGCGGCCCAACGTGGCGAATCCATTCCCGAGGGCTGGATGATCGATCGTTCTGGGAAGCCTATTTTGGATCCAGCGCGCGCAGGCGAAGGCTCTTTACTTCCAATTGGCGACTACAAAGGTTATGGTTTAGCCTTGATGATTAGCCTGCTTGCTGGAACCTTAAATGGGGCGGCTGTTGGAAAAGAAACAATCGACTTTAATGCTTGCCATGATGGCGTTACGAATACAGGCCAGGCTTTGATTGCAGTGGATCCAGATGCATTTGGAGAGCGTGCCCTTTTTATTGAGCGGGTATCTGCTGTTGTGCGAGATATTCAAGGGTCTAATACCTTACCCGGTGTTGATCGCATTCGTATTCCTGGAGAAGGGGCTGACGCATCAATCGAATCACGCCAGCATGAGGGTCTGCCAATTTCAAATGAGTTACTTCAAGCATTAAATGCATGTGCAGTTGAGTGTGGTGTACCCGTTTTAATCCTTTAAACCAAGAGCATGATAAATACAATGTGGAGATAAAGATGGCCTTAAGATCACGGTTAATTTCTAAGCTAATTGCTACGGTAGTGGTGATGAGCGGGGTTGCAACAACTGCATTGGCCTCTGCCTACCCAGATAAGCCAATCAAAATGATGATTGGCTACGCCCCAGGCAGTTCAACGGATATTGTGGGTCGCATGATTGCAAACGATCTGAGTATTGCGCTCAAGCAGCCTATCGTCGTTGAGAACAGAGGTGGGGCAGCCGGTAATATTGCTGCGGATGCGGTTGCCAAGAGCGCTCCAGATGGCTACACCATTTTGTTTGCACAAAACGGGCTAGCAATTAGTGTGGCAACAAATCCAAAACTACCTTTTAATGGCAGTAAAGACCTCATGCCGGTGGTTGGCGTTGCTGCTACGCCCCACATTTTGATTGTCAATACTAAATCACCAGCAAAATCAGTAGCAGATTTAATGGCGATGTTGAAGGCCAAGCCAGGACAACTCAGTTTTGCATCATCGGGAATTGGTAATTCTGATCACATGGCAGGAGAGCTATTTTTATCCCTGACTGGATTGCAAGCAATTCACGTTCCATACAAAGGGGGGTCTCCAGCAGCAACGGATGTGGTTGGTGGGCAAATTGATTTCTATTTTGCGGGTATGCCAGTTGGCTTACCCCTGTACAAAGGCGATCGGGTAAGGGCGTTGGCAGTTACCAGCAAGCAGCGTTTTCCTGGGGCGCCTGAACTACCAACCATTGTGGAATCAGGCGTAGTTGGCTATGAACATACCCTCTGGCAAGGCATATTTGCCCCAGCTGGTACCCCGCAGGCGATTATTAATCAATTGAGCACTTCTACTTTAAAGATAATGGAGTCCCCCGAGCTCAAAGAGCGTTTTGTCAAGGCCGGCGTACAAATCGCCCCCCTGAATCAAGCTCAATTTAGTGATCTGTATTTTGCAGACATTGATCGCTGGAAAAGGGTGATTGAAAAGACGAAGATTAAATTGGATTAAAACCATCGATGGAATAGGTTTATGGAGGGGTGCTGATGCACCCCTTTTTTTATGGGCCCATAACCTGAATTAATTAAGCTTCTTTGAAAATAAAGCATATTTTTTAAAAAGAATATGATTAGCTTGTAAATAATAATCACACTGGTTACGAATGAGTAGCGTAAAAGAAGACGTAAAAGATACCTGGCTTGGCCTCTGTGAGGCGCTGCAAGACAAGTGGGTCAACTTTGTTCAGTTTCTGCGTGAAACCTGGCCATTGCTATTATTGTTGTTCGCGGGATTGATGCTGGTATGGTGGCTAGCAGATCCACCTCCGCCCAAGCGTATTTTGATGGCGACCGGCACCGAGGGCGGCTCTTATCAAATGCTGGCCAAAAAATACGTCGACTATTTTGCAAAGAAAGGCGTCACTCTCGAGCTCGTTCCTTCTCGCGGCGCCCAAGAGAACATCGCGCGGCTGAGTGATCGCAAAGATCCGGTTCAGGCCGCCTTTGTCCAGGCGGGGATTCATAACCCCGCAGGTATTGCCGGAATTTTATCGCTGGGTAGCGTTGCCTACGAGCCGATATGGTTCTTTTACCGCGGACCTGCATTAGATGCTTCCGACTTTCATTTACAGAGCGATCGTTTAAAAAAGCTCTTGAGTATGAAGACCTCGATTGGGGATGTGGGTAGCGGAACGCATAGTCAAGCAGTGAATATTCTGAAAGCAGCTGGTTTAGAGCAGCGTATTTCTCAATTCCTGACCTTGCCATCGGCAGACGGAGTCAATGCCTTGTTGCTCGGTGAAATCGATGTGATTTTTTTAGCCGATCAACTCGAGTCGCCCAACATCCAAAAGTTACTGAGGGATCCCAAGCTGAATTTAATGGGATTTAATCGTGCCGAAGCCTACACTCGCATACTGCCCTATCTTGAAATTCTGACGGTGCCTACAGGTAGCTTTAGTTTGGTCCGTGACTTTCCGCCGCAGACCATTCAATTGCTATCCACCACAACACAGCTATTGGTCGACGACCGGATGCATCCAGCGCTGCAGTACCTATTTCTAGAGGCTGCTGAGGCCATTAATGGCAAGCAATCCTTTTTTGCGAAACGCGGGGAGTTCCCAATGTTTAATCATTCTGCATTTCCCGAGAGCGTCGTTGCTACTCGATTTGAAAAGAGTGGTGTACCACCGATCATGAATTACCTGCCATTTTGGGTGGCTGAATTTGTTCATCGGATGTTTATCTTGGTCGTTCCATTTTTGGCATTTGCCTATCCGATTGTGTCTGCGATGCCGAATTATCGGTACAAGCGTGTACAGGCTCGGATTAATAAAATGTATGGCGCCCTCTGGACTTTTGAGCAAGAGCTAGCAACTGGATTTGATCCAAGCCAATGCGATGCATACATTAGTAAGATCAATCAAATGGAGGCCGATGCGCTTAGCATAAAGGTGCCTAAAAAAATGGCCAGCGACTATTACAGCTTACGCAGCAGCATGGACTATGTCCGCAATTGCCTGATCCGCGGTGAACGTCCTTACCTTACTACAGCGAGAGCCTCATCGCCCACCAAGACGGATGTGCAGCTCTAGATTGCTATTTTTTGTCACTCCACAGCGCGCCACCACTGGCCCAATTCTCTTTAGTGACATCCGTCAAAATGATGTCAACCGATTCGGCTGAGCAGTTGAGGGTTTCGCAGGTGACGCGCGTTACGGCTTCAACGAATTGCCGTTTTTGCTCGGTGGTTCGTCCAGCAAACAGTTGAACATTAATTGTGGGCATGGCATTTTCCTTTTAGGTGAAATTCAGGTTACAACATCGTTTTTATTTACTGCTTATAGCTGGGGTCAATCCGGTCCAGTTTGCGCAGTAAGGCAGGCCACTCGAGGACGCCTTCTTCCGCGCCCAAGTCGTGCAGATCGGCCGCCGCTTTTTCAATGATCTTAGATTCGGGCATGATCAGATTGGGACTGCTGAATGCCGCCACTTGAATTTCACACGCCTTAATCAGAGTGGCCATTACTACATAGGCTTCAGCAACGGTTCGACCTACAGTTAGGGTGCCATGGTTGCGCAATAGCATGGCAGGATGATTTCCTAGGTGAGCAACTAAACGCACCCCTTCGGATTCGGTCAGTGCTAGGCCCTCATAATCATGGTAGCCCAGGTGCCCCATAAAACGCATAGCATGTTGCGATAAAGGCAGCAGTCCATCGCGCTGAGCGGATACCGCGATGCCGGCGGTGTTATGCAAATGCATTACGCATTGGGCATCAGAGCGTGCTCGGTGGATGGCACCATGAATAGCAAAGCCGGTCGGGTTCACCATGCCAGATTGATTGGGTAGTAATTCCCCTTGCACATTGACTTTGAGCAAACTGGAAGCCGTGATTTCGTCAAACTGCATGCCAAAGGGATTGATCAGATAGTGATTTGGCTCCCCCGGAATTGCAGCAGAAATATGCGTATAAATCAGATCATCCCACTGATTGAGTGCGCACAAGCGATAGCATGCGGCTAAGTGCACACGGGTGACCCATTCTGGGCTATCGGAGGAGTGGGGCGACATACGGGTTATTCAATTTCGGATGAATTCCTATTCTATAGGCAGGCCTCAATTTACTGCTCCAGAGTCCATTTTGGTCAATTTTTAGCGGTATCATTTAACCATTAATAAGACCATGAACGGGATGTGCGCAACATGAAACCCTATGATCACCCCTTACGGCAGGTGCTGCACGAAGAAGTGCATTCTAGGCCGCCGGTTGCGCAGTGGCCAAAAGAACGTATTTTGTCGCAGGCATTCTTACTGGATTCCGAGTCGCGCCAGTTGCAAACCGCTTGGATCGAATGCCTTTCTAAGGCCCTTCAAAGCAAGGGTAATGTTAGCCAAGATCACTTTTTTAGATCGATTGAATTATCTGCTGCCCCGGAGCGCATCATCATTAAGTGGGAACTGCATGGGGAGTTTGCGACCATTGCTGCGATTGTTCAGCAAAGTGCCCCAGTAGATAAGCCACTCATCCAAACGCGCCATGCCATTTTGGATCGCCTCAATGCACTATTGCAAAAAATGGCATGCCCATCGATTGAGGCGGCTGGTGGTCAGCGCATTGCGGCAATTGATATTGCCTTTGAAGACCACAGCCTCTTTAATGATGCAGAAGAGGTGTCTGCCATTTTTAATGGTAATACGCTGCTGGGTAGCTACATCATGTCCAATCGACGGGCGCAGCTTTGGACTGACCTCAACTTAAATGAGGATGGTTTTATCTCGTATTACGTGCCGCACAATACCTTGGGCTCGCGTCAAGCTGGCCGAGTGGCGCGCCGCATTACGGAAGTAGAAACCTACCGCATGGCAGCGATGCTGGCCTTTCCGGTAGCCAAGGGTCTTTCATTGCCGCTACGCAATGCCGAGTCGGATTTGGCGCAGATGTCCAAAGAAATTGCCTTGCTGCAAACGGACACCGGCATCCAACTGAAAAAGAATGGTGAGTTTTTAGCTGAGCTCTCTCAGCTTGCATCGAAGACGGAACAATGGATTTCCGAGTTTGGGCTACGCTTTACCGCCGCGGAAGCCTACAGTCAATTGGTGAATAAAAATCTAGCCGAGCTCAATGAGGAGCCAATTCCGGGCATTCAGACTTTGGTGGAGTTCATGGATCGGCGCTTTCAGCCAGCCATGGGCACTTGCTTATGGACCCAGCGCCGTCTCAAAGAATTATCGGATCGCGTATCGCGAACAACGCAAACCTTGCGTACGCGAATTGAGTTTGTGAATGAAGAGCAAACGCAAGCTTTATTAGCCAGTATGGATAAGCGGGCAAAACTGCAATTGCGGATGCAGGAGACGGTGGACAGTTTATCCGTACTCGTCCTAACTTATTATTTAGTCGGCCTCTTGTTCTATATTGCCAAAGGCGGTAAGGAAGCCGGTTTGCCCATTTATCCTGAGATTATTGCAGCCATTGCTGCGCCAATTGTGGCCGCAGCGTTTTTTGTTATTAGTAAACGCCGCCGGGCGCGCAATGCGCGCAATGCAATTTCATCTTAGGGCATAAAAGGCCCAATAAAAAAGGAGCTTACGAATAAGCTCCTTTTTATTTTCGGCATCTAGCCGAATGCTACAGCCATTACGCCAAGCTATCCGCCCAGATATTGCGAGCCCAGCCCCAGGCATAGACACCCTCAAGGGTAGTTGGTTCTGGTGATAGGCCGCCAGAGCCCGGAACGGTTCTGAAGGTTTTCTCGGTAGCGTTGTACTGGTGGACGCTAGCGACGTGCACTACTTCACGGGCATTCACAAAGCTATAGCATGTGTTGGTAAGAACCGGCGCTGGATTCACTTCCCAGCCGCTGAGTTCAGCAACAATTGCGGCAGCCGTTACTTTGGCGTGCTGGTTTGCCATGTGACCAGATTTAGGCATGAGTGGCGCAACCTGAATCGCATCGCCGATTACGTGCACGTTCTTCGCAGCGGTTGACTCAAAGTTAATGTAGTTCACATTAGCCCAGCGGCCATTGGAGTTAGCAATGCCTGACTTCACTGCAACATCGCCGGCACGCATTGGGGGAAGAATGTTTAAGACATCGGCCTTCACGTCGTCTTGCACATCAAACTTGATGGTTTTAGTTTTCGCATCGACCGCGATCGCGTTGTGCTTAGGGCGGTATTCGATCATGCCCGGGTACTGCTCAGCCCATACCTTCTTGAAGAGACCGCCTTTGGAGGTCACGTCTTGGTTGGCATCCAAAATCAACACCTTGCCTTTCGGGTTTTTCGCCTTCAGGTAGGAGGCCACCTGGCAAGCGCGCTCATAGGGGCCAGGAGGGCAGCGATAGGGAGCCTCAGGAATGGTAATGGCATACACACCGCCTTCGCGCATTGCGGCGATTTGATTGTGCAGAGCCACAGTCTCGGGACCGGCTTTCCAGGCTTGCAAAGTAATACCCGCTTGATTGGCTTGCGCTAAACCTTGAACGCTATCCATCATCATGCCGATTCCGGGCGAGAGGACCACTTTGTCAAAGCGCATGGATTTGCCAGAGGCCAGTTGCACGGTTTGTTTGGCCGCATCAATGTTGATCACGCTGTCTTTAACGATCTGAATGCCATGGCGTTTACTCAGACCATCATACGAAACTGTTAATTCTGAAAGCTTGCGCGATCCGCCAATGACCAGATTGGACATTGGGCAGGAGATAAATTCAGGATTAGGTTCAATGATGGTGACGCGTGCCGTGTTATTGGAGAACAGGCGCAGGTACTTGGCTGCCGTAGCACCGCCGTAACCGCCGCCAATCACGAGGATCTCGGCTTTTTGTAAATTGGCTGCACGGGCAGGGCCGGACAAGCCGGTCAATAAACCCAGGGCCGCAGCACTTTGGCCCATAAAATGTCGACGATTCATAGTCATCTCCTTATTTCTTGCCAAGTTGGTTGGCAATGATTTGCAATTGTTCGTCGGTATAGCCCTTGGCCAATTGATGCATGATCGTGCCTTCACGAGCGCCCGATTTATAGGCTTTCATGGTGGCAAGTATTTGCTCGCTGGATTGGTTATTAATCAGCGGCATTCCGGCTTCTGGAACGCCTTTGCCATCCGTTCCATGGCAGTTTGCGCAGGTAGCTGCAAGGCTGCGATGGTATAGCTTGGTGGCGTCGGCATTTTGCGCGGCAGCGAATATGCTGAACTGCGATAAGCCTAAAAAGACCGCCAGTCCTAAGCTTAGTTTGCGTAGGGTAATGTGCATTTGAATGCTCTCCATTAATAATGATTAAAACAACCACTCTTTCTATCTAGATTGCTATCTTAGTAGTAATTTAGGGTTAAAAAACAATTGCCATAGACTGTTTTTTTATATTGTTGCAACTATTTAATCTAAGCGCCTGCAGGTTTACCCTAATTTATCGGGGATTTTCTTAAGCCTTATAAAATAGATTGATGCGTAGCCAGACCCCCCTTCGTTTTCTTCTTCTGATTCTGGCTTTAGCAATCCTGACCTATTGTTTTGCCCTCGACAGCCGCTTTGCCCCAAAAAATGGCGATGAGTATGTCTATATGCACATTGCCCGCAT
>DAIPIK010000032.1:0-9752 GCA_036770845.1 Polynucleobacter sp.
CATCAAAGACCAGGTCGGCCTCACTGGGAACGCCCTTCTTGAAACCAAACGACTCCAGAATGAGTGTGAGGCCATTGGGCTTTTCTTTGAGAAGCTCATGAATCCAAGCGCGCAAAGTATGCGATGGTAGGTCGCTGGTATCGATGCTGTGGGCTTGCTCCCGCAGTGGGTCAAGCAAATTACGTTCACGCTCGATTGCCTCAATGATGGTAGCGGATTGATTCTGTTGTGCGCTAACAGGATTCGATAAGGGATGGCGACGTCGTGTTTCGGAGAAGCGTTGTACTAAGGTGTTCGTATCGGCATTCAGAAACAGCACTCGGACATCGTGCTTTTTGCGAATCGTTTCCAAGAGGGTTGGCAGCTCTGCAATCGATTGGCCGCGGCGCGCATCAATTGCAACTGCAACAAACTCATGCCCTTCATTCTCCATCGCAGTGATGAGGTTTTCCAATAGCGGTACGGGGAGGTTGTCGACGCAATCGTAACCACTGTCTTCAAACGCCTTGAGGGCAACGGATTTACCTGAACCAGAGATACCGGTTATCAGATGGATCTGCATACTAAATCAAGCGCCCTTGAATTTTTGGCTCCTCTGATTCCGTGATCATTTGAACGCGTTGTCGCTCAATGAATTCTTTGAGGGTATCAATGCCACGCAATTGCAAAATAGTATTGCGGACCGCAGCCTCTACCAATACGGCTAGATTTCGACCAGCCGCTACTTGAATTTTTACAGTACGAATTTGCGTTCCGAGCACATTAACAAACTGGGCATCAATCGGTAGGCGCTCAAATTCACCATCGTTGCGGCGGACCAGCTGGACAATCAGGCGTAGCTTCAATTTACGGCGGACTGCGGTTTCACCAAAAATAGTTCGGATATCGAGTAAGCCCAGGCCGCGCACTTCGAGTAGATCCCGCAGAATCACTGGGCAGCGCCCTTCAATGTAGTCCGGACCCAGACGCGCAAAATCCACGGCATCATCGGCAACCAGGCCATGTCCCCGGGATATCAGCTCTAAACCCAATTCACTTTTACCCAGACCCGATTCACCCATGATGAGGACACCTAGTCCCAAAATATCCATAAAGACCCCGTGCATCGTGACTTGGGGGGCTCCTATTTTGGTTAAGTAGGTACGAAGGTGATCGATGACTTCAGCGGCAGATACAGGGGTAGTGAATAAAGGAGTTGAGGAGCGCTGACAAAACAACTCTAATTCGGGATCGGCTACGCGGCCATCTGCCACAATCACGCAGGGCGGGGTCTTGGAAATTAGATTGGCAATTTGAGCATGCCGCTGTTCGGCGGTCAGGTCGGCGTGGTAATCCACCTCTTGCTCACCAAATATTTGAATACGGCTGGGGTGGATTAAGTTGAGGTGACCAACCAGGTCAGAGGAAGCCGCAGCTGCGCGTACCGCTTCGGTGGGAAATTTACGATCAGAGCCTTCTAGGCCACGAATCCAAGACAGCTTAAGCTCGGAGACATTGTCATCAAAAATCTGAAGCGCGGTGAGACCCTCAAGCAGCAGATGTTGTGACATAAATCAGGCACTCCATTCCTGGAGTATCTGACATACTTTTTCCGGATCGTTTTCGGCGCTGATTTTGCTGCGCAAATCGGGATCAGAGAGAAGTTGCGCAATCGAAGAAAGGATTTCTAAATGCTGTTGCGTTGCCTTTTCTGGCACCAGTAAAAAAATGAGGACTGATACAGGTAGGCCATCAGGAGCAGCAAAGTCAATCGGCGCATTCAGCCGAACCAATGCGGCCACAGGATCTTTCAATCCCTTTACTCTGCCATGCGGTATTGCAACCCCAGCACCCAGCGCAGTAGAGCCCAAATCCTCACGGGCATTTAAAAACGAAATAATGAGATCAGCGCTGAGGTTTAAACGCTGACTAAATAGAGAGCCTGCCAGTGCAAAGGCTTCAGACCTGTTTTTGGCAGGACTATGAAGCGCAATGCAGTCTGGTGTGAAAAGATCAAGTAGGGCATTCATATGCAATTGATTATATGACTAGCCCAATCAATCTGCTTATTCTGGGTGTTTTTCGTGGTGGTGGTCTTGCACCTTTTCCTTGTGTTTGACCACCTGCCGCTCTAGCTTGCCAACTGCAGCATCGATGGCGTGGTAAAGATCGGCATTATGTGCCTCAGCGTACAAATCCTTGCCTTTGAGGTGAATTGTTAATTCGGCGGTTTGCCTTAAGTCTTTTTCCTTGGCGTTGTCGATCATCAAGAAAATAGTCGCGTCAATCACGTGATCAAAGTGCTTTCGAACCTTACTCATTCCTAGCTCTACATGGGCACGCATTGCGGGGGTTACTTCAAGATGACGGCTGTTGATTTTCAAGTTCATAAGCAATGCCTCCAGAGTAGAAACGAACTACTAGTAAATCACAATTAGAGCAAATTACATACGGAAATTTTCACCCAGATAGACGCGCCGGACAGCATCATTCTCAATAATCTCATCTGGCTTACCTGCAGCAAGGACGCTGCCTTCACTAATAATGTAGGCGTGATCGCATATACCCAATGTTTCGCGCACATTGTGGTCGGTAATTAACACCCCGATTTGGCGGTCGCGAAGAAAACGAACGATGCGCTGAATTTCCCCAACCGCTATGGGGTCAACCCCTGCAAATGGCTCATCGAGTAATATAAATTTAGGTTGCGATGCAAGTGCCCTAGCAATTTCAACACGCCGCCGTTCCCCACCCGAGAGGGATAGTGCGGGATTATTGCGTAGATGCGTAATTTGTAGTTCCCCAAGGAGTTCATCCAAGCGCTCTCGAATTTCTTTTTTGCTTAGCGCCTTACCGCCTTGAACTTGCAGCTCGAGAACGGCTTGAATATTCTCGGCAACATTGAGCTTCCGAAATACCGACGCTTCTTGCGGGAGATACGACAAACCCATACGAGCGCGTTCATGAATCGGTAAATGGCTAATTTCTTTTCCATCTAAATTGATGTTGCCGCCATCCAGGGGAACAAGACCAACAATCATGTAAAACGACGTTGTTTTACCGGCGCCATTTGGGCCAAGCAGCCCCACCACTTCTCCGCATTTCACTTCAATCGAGACGTCCCGAACGACCGTTCTCGAGCCATAGCGCTTTTGCAGGTTACTTGCGATCAGTGTTGGGGTGACGGGGGTGGCTACAGATGCAGTGTTCATTGAATTAATACTTTACTACGGGGTGCCAAAATAGCCCGAGAAGATGGGGGCGCGCTTTTGGGGTGATTGGCGGGCGGACTCACGCGGTATTCTTGGGTATCGTCACGGTATTCAATTTTGCCGCCGCGTAAATGGTCTCGCATTTGCATATTCAGCAAGCGCTTCATGCTGGCATCGCCAAGCAAAATCAGTACTTCCTGTTTGCCGTTGTAATTGACATCTCTACCGAAGCCTTGCATAAATTCATTCGCCGGCCCTTCGCGGCGTTGTCGAAAGGTGGCAAGTGATTTGGCATCGCCCTTCACCTCAATGAATTGATAGCCTTCTGGGTCAACCAGAATATCGCCCTTATCGCCGGTCACCACAATACTGCCCTTGATCAATAGAATATCGCCCTGAAGTTTGTATTTTTGCTCCACTTCATTAATCGATACAGAGTCTGCATTGAGGATTAATGGCTTATCTTGGTCTGCCTTTTCTGCTAACGCAAGACCGCTTACTAAGCTGAGCCCAAAAAATACAAAAGGCATGATGAGGGAGGCCGATCGCATATTCATCCGCATTATCGGGTTCCTTGCTGTGCAGGCTCGATGCGCCCTTTGACGGTGCCCAGTAACTGCATGCTCTGCTTCACATTATCAAATATACCGCCGTCATTCGATTGCATTACTGACAGACCTTGCTCGAGCTCTACTGGCTTATCCGTTGTGATGATGTCGTCATTAATTAAGACCTGAAAGTAGCTCGACTTTGCCAACATATACGGGCTGGCCTTTTGGGTTTCGCTGGCAGCCTGCGGAGGCCTATAAATTTCAACGTTGTCATACAGATCAAGAATACTCAGATCGCCATCGATGTGTCCGCGTTTGGCACGCACGGTAACGGGCGCTTTATCCGGCTGGAAGGAGCGCATTCTGGGTTGCGTGATGTCAATTGACGCATCGTCATCGTAATGAATCAACTCCTTACCTAAAATTCGATACTTCGTTTGACCTTGTTCGTTGAGGTAGGAGAGCGCCCCATTTTTAAGGGTGTAATCGGGCTCATGCAGGCGTGGGCGCTCAATCACATTGACCGGTAAGGGAGTATTTTTTTGGACTAACCAAAAAGTGAGCAAGGTGAGGCCACCCATCAGCAGCAATGGCATTAAGCGGAGGATGGTACGAACAGTACCAAGCCTTACTTGAGCCATGCTGACTTGCATTTAGTTGCGCGCCTGCGTTAGAAGTGCCTCATAGCGGTTTTGCGCTTTAAGAATGAGATCACATAGTTCACGGACGGCGCCGTAGCCCCCGGCCTTGGAAGTAACGAAGTGCGCAAACTCGCGCACGGCCTCGTGTCCTTGTGCTGGGCAGACGCGAAGGCCTGCCTGTTTCATCATGGGCAAATCAGGCCAGTCATCACCCATGACGGCACAATCCGCAGCCGTATGGGCAGTGCGTTTTAGTAATTCACTCAGAGCGATTGCTTTGTTCTCTACCCCCATAAACACATGCTCAATCCCCAGTTCCTCGCAGCGGGAGAGCACCATTTTGGAGTTTCTGCCGGTGATGACGGCGGTTTCAATGCCGCATTGTTGTAACAACTTAATACCAAGGCCATCCTGAATATCAAAGGCCTTACTAAATTCTTTGCCATCCTGACCAAAAAATACCTGGCCATTGGTGAGTACGCCATCGACATCTAAAACCAGCAGCTTGACCTGGGCTGCCCGTTCCCATGCCTGCGGAAATTGCACCGATGGGTTTGTTTGGTGTGGATTAAATGCAATCGGCATACAAAACGTTTCTTAAAGGACTTTGGCAGCGAACAGGTCGTGCAGGTTGAGGGCGCCCAATAACTGGCCGCGTGGATCGGTTACCAGCAAATGGTTGATGCGGTGCTTTTCCATCATCTCAATGGCTTCTTCTGCCAGCAGTTCAGGTGGAATGGTACGGGGTTTGCTGGTAATCGCATCTTTTAGCCTGACTCCAGTAAGGTCGGTTGATTTTTCAAGTAAGCGGCGCAGATCCCCGTCGGTAAAAATACCGGCGACCGTCGAGTCCGAAGCCAGCATGACAACCATCCCCATTTTTTTGGCCGTCATTTCCAGAAGGGCAGCCGGTAAGTTTGCGTCAATCGAAATGCTGGGGGTTTCCGCTAGGGCACGCATTACATCGCTCACATACATCAACTGCTTGCGTCCAAGACGCCCTCCGGGGTGGGAGCGAATAAAGTCTTCCGCCTGAAAGCCGCGGGTATCAAGCAAGGCCACTGCCAATGCATCGCCCATCGCAAGGGCGGCTGTCGTGCTGCTGGTGGGAGCAAGGTTGAGGGGGCAGGCTTCTTTTTCAACGCCGGTATCCAGATGCGCATCTGCCAATTTGGCAAGAGAGGATTCAGGCTTACCAGTGAGCGCAATCAGCTTGGCGCCGGTCCGTTTGATGATTGGAATGATGGTCAGTAATTCATCGGTTTCACCGGAATTAGACAGGGCGACAAATACATCATCGCGCGTCACCATTCCTAAATCGCCGTGACTTGCTTCGGCAGGGTGTACAAAAAAAGCGGGGGATCCAGTGGAGGCAAATGTTGCGGCAATTTTGCGTGCAATGTGACCCGATTTACCAATACCCGAGACGACAATGCGGCCACTGCATTGCCTTAGCAATTGAATGGCTAATGTGAAGGCATCTGCGCCAGCGCCTTCAAGGCGATTGCGCATGGTAATTAGCGCATCCGCCTCAATGGTGAGGGTATCGCGCGCGAGCTTTAGGATTTGGTCTTGCGTCTTCGCTATCATGGGATGAGTATATGCCGTCAGTCCTTCAATTAACCCTCATTTTGCTGGCTTCCGGTGTTGCCGGAGTCCTTATTTTCCGCTATTTTGGCTTACCGCCAATTTTGGGCTATTTAGCCATTGGCGTCTTAATTGGGCCAAAGGCCTTTGGAATTGCCAGCGACTCTGAAACGGTGCGTTATTTGGCAGAGTTTGGGGTGGTTTTTTTGATGTTCTCCATCGGCCTGGAATTTAACCTCCAAAAGCTGCGGGCAATGCGCTCCATCGTATTTGGTTTGGGGGCGAGCCAAGTGCTCTTGACCATGGCTTTAACCATTCTCAGCAGTTTTTTGCTGAATTGGTTCTACCCCATTAGCTGGCAGGCGGCGCTCGCCTTAGGTGGCGCTCTATCGATGTCGTCCACTGCGATTGTGACGAAGTTGCTCTCAGATCGGGGCGAGCTCGAAACAGAGCATGGTCGAAACGTTATCGGCGTCCTGTTATTTCAGGATCTGGCGGTGGTCTTTTTATTAATTTTGCTACCCGCCCTTAGTCAGGATCCGACAGACCTCTTTTTTGCTTTAGGTATTGCCCTGATCAAAATTTCCATTGCCTTATTTTTGATCTTCTTTGTTGGCCGCCAAATGATGAGTCGCTGGTTCAAATTGGTTGCGCAATTTCGTTCCCAAGAATTATTCATGCTCAATTTGCTATTGATCGTGTTGGGCTTTTCTGCCATTACCGAGCATTTGGGTTTATCGCTGGCCTTAGGGGCTTTTTTGGCTGGCATGCTGATTTCAGAAACTCCTTTCCGCCATCAAGTGGAGGAGGACATCAAGCCTTTCCGCGATGTGCTTCTGGGATTATTCTTTATCACGGTAGGCATGCTTTTGGATCTGCATGTGATTTTGGATCAATGGGTCTTAGTGCTTGCCCTGTTAGCGGCGATCGTCATCATCAAGTTCGCCATGATCGCTGCTTTGGCAAGGGCCTTTAAGGCGAGTGCAGGCGTAGCGATTCGGACCGGTTTGTGTTTATGCCAAGCCGGTGAATTTGGTTTTGTGCTCTTGAATCAAATTGATGGCTTGAGATTGATCGACCCCGCATTAAGTCAGGCACTGCTCGCGGCGATGTTGATATCGATGTTTGGTGCACCCTTTTTAATTCAGTACAGCGATCGAATTGCCTTGCGCTTTGCAAGCAGTGAATGGCTACTGCAGTCTTTGGCATTAACCCGTGTAGCAGCAAAAAGTGTTCGCCAAGAAAACCACATCATTATTTGCGGCTTTGGTAGAGCAGGACAAAGTCTTGCGCGCATGCTCGATCAAGAAAAAATTCCTTACATTGCATTGGACTTAGACCCTGATCGCGTTGCCGAGGCGAGCATGGCGGGAGACCAAGTGGTATACGGTGACTCGAGTCGAGAAAACTATCTAGTCTCTGCAGGAATAGCCCGCGCCAAGGCCGTTGTAGTCACTTTTGCGGATACGGCTGCCAGCCTAAAGGTCCTATATCAAGTTGAGCGTTTGCGCCCAGGCATGACCACACTGGTTCGTACCAAAGATGATTCGGACCTGAAAAAACTCGAGGCTGCCGGTGCAACTGAAGTCGTGCCCGAGCTCATTGAAGGCAGCTTGATGTTGGCATCGCATGTGCTTTTGATCATGGGCGTACCGATGCGCAAAGTGTTGCGCCGCGTAACCGAGGCGCGTGAGGCCCGCTATGGCTTATTGCGTGGTTACTTTCGGGGGTCGGAAGGCGATGACCTCGAGGAGAATGAGTCGTGGCGTTTGCATACTATTACTTTGCTTTCTGGGTCGCATGCGATTGGTAAAACCCTGAAAGAGATTGGTCCGGACTTAGAGGGTGTAGCAATTCAGGCGGTACGACGTAAAGTCGGCGGCGAAGACTATGTGAAGCTGACACTTAGCCCAGACTTGCGTTTAGCTGAAAACGATATCCTGGTGTTATCCGGCAGTTCCGAATCAACCGACATCGCTGAAACGAAACTGCTCTGATCTACTTCCGTATTTAAGCCGCCACTTTCTTTGCTTTGACTTTAGCGGGCCTTGTTTTTAGCAGCGGGGCTAAATAGTGACCAGTAAAACTATCTGGATTCTTGGCCACATCTTCAGGAGTGCCGGTTGCAATAATCAAGCCACCGCCAGCACCGCCTTTCGGACCTAAATCAATAATCCAGTCTGCGGTTTTAATCACATCCAAGTTGTGCTCAATGATCACAATCGTATTGCCTTGCTTTTTAAGGGTGTGAATCACGGTCAACAACAATTGGATGTCATGAAAGTGCAGCCCTGTAGTTGGCTCGTCCAAAATGTAGAGGGTTCTGCCGGTATCGCGTTTCGAGAGCTCCAGCGATAACTTCACACGCTGCGCTTCACCACCCGAAAGTGTCGTCGCACTTTGCCCTAGCTTGACGTATCCCAAGCCAACATCCAGCAGGGTTTTGAGTTTGCGCTTGACTACGGGTACGGCTTCAAAAAATTCATGCGCTTGCTCAATCGTCATGGCCAAGACTTCGTGAATATTCTTTCCTTTGTAGCGGATGTCCAGAGTTTCGCGGTTATAGCGCTTACCGTGGCAAACATCGCAGGGGACGTATACATCCGGCAAAAAATGCATTTCTACTTTGAGAACGCCATCGCCCTCACAGGTTTCACAGCGACCCCCCTTAACGTTAAACGAGAAGCGTCCTGCCTCATAGCCGCGCTCCCGTGATGCGGGCACGCCAGCAAACAGTTCACGAATGGGTGTAAAGAGGCCAGTGTAGGTTGCGGGATTGGATCGCGGTGTTCGACCAATCGGTGATTGATCAACGCTAATTACCTTATCAAAGTGCTCAAGGCCTTCAATTGCTTTGTGCGCAGCCGGCTCTGCATTTGACTTATAGATGTGGTGTGCAACCGCATGATGCAAGGTGTCATTGATCAGAGTTGATTTGCCAGAGCCCGATACGCCGGTGACGCAGGTCAGCAACCCCACTGGGATTTCAGCAGTAACGGATTGCAAATTATTGCCCGTGGCACCAATGATTTTTAAAAAGCGATCACTAGCAGGTATGCGTTTTTCAGGCACCTCAATACGCTCACGTCCAGCCAAGTACGCGCCTGTGAGGGAGTTGGGGTTGGCCTCTACTTCTGCAGGGGTTCCTTGTGCCACCACTCGGCCGCCATGAACGCCTGCGCCCGGACCAATATCAATTACGTAGTCGGAGGCGCGAATCATGTCTTCGTCGTGCTCAACCACGAGCACACTGTTTCCTAAATCACGCAGGTGCTTAAGTGTGCCAATTAGGCGATCGTTATCGCGCTGATGCAATCCAATCGAAGGTTCATCCAGTACATACATGACCCCAGTTAGACCCGAGCCAATTTGCGAGGCCAGACGAATGCGCTGTGCCTCGCCGCCCGATAGCGTGTCAGCACTGCGCTCGAGCGAGAGGTAATCGAGGCCAACATCGTTTAAGAAGGTTAAGCGGGAGCTAATCTCCTTCACAATTTTGTCAGCGATTTCGCGTTTTGCACCTTTGAGCTGGAGGGTTTCGAAATACTCTTTCGCTTCTTTGAGGGGTAGTGCGCTGATTTCAAAAATACCGCGCGACTGCTTACCATCACCTACTTTGACAAAGCGCGCTTCACGGCGCAAGCGTGTGCCATTGCAGTCCGGACAGGAGCGAACATTTTGATAGCGCGATAACTCTTCACGAACTGCCATCGATTCAGTTTCGCGATAACGGCGTTCAAAGTTGGCCACAATGCCTTCGAAGGGATGTTGCCGCACGCTTA
>DAIPIK010000033.1:0-9716 GCA_036770845.1 Polynucleobacter sp.
GCCCACAACCACTTGCCCGCGTAAATGAGGCCAATCCAGGTGAGGTAACCAATGGTGCTGCGATCAATGCCTGCTTCTCGCAACCAAAAACTCAGCGTGCCTAGAATCAGTAGAAGCGGGAGTCCTGCAGAAAAACCCAAGAACAGCATCCGCAGGCAAGGCCATTCCAGGTAAACCCGAAAATCACTTGCCCAAGAACGGATTGAATTAAGTGCCACGAATGCGATAAATGGCTAAGCTGCCCAATAGATTAGCGGCCCAGGTGATTGGACGGCCTTCGTGCAAAACAACGCGATCCAAGATATCTAATCCCAATCGGTGTGCCAGCCCCTCAAAGTCCGCAATGGTTAACACGCGCACATTGGGCGTATCAAACCAAGCGTAGGGCAGCGACTTGGATACGGGCATGTGACCCATTGCAACGGCGAGGCGATGCGACCAATGACCGAAATTCGGGAAGGAGATGACACACTCTTTTCCGACGCGAACAATTTCAGAAAGAATTTTCTCGGTCTGGTGAATCGTTTGTACGGTTTGCGATAAAACAACCGTATCAAAACTTTTATCTTCAAAGAGGGCTAAGCCTCCCTCTAAGTCCTGCTGAATCACATTGAGGCCTTTTTGTACGCAGGCCAATACCCTCTGGTCATCGATCTCAACGCCATAGGCATGTACCGGTTTTTGGGTTTGCAAAAAGGCTAGAAAGCTGCCGTCCCCACAACCCAAGTCCAGTACTTGGCTTTGCGGCGCAACCCAATTGGCAATCGCGGCAAAATCAGCGCGCATCATGGCAATACCTCGGCAATCTTTTTGAAATAAGCGCGTACTAGATTGTGGTACCGGGCATCGTCCAGCAAAAATGCATCGTGCCCATGCGGCGCATCAATCTCGGCATAGGATACCTCGCGCTTATTGCTAAGCAAAGCCTCGACAATTTCCCTGCTGCGATTGGGCGGAAAGCGCCAATCGGTTGAAAAACTAATGATCAGAAACTGGGCCTGTACTTCAGCCAGGGCACGACTCAAACTACCGCCATAGCGCCGCGCAGGATCAAAATAATCTAAGGCGCGCGTGATGAGGAGGTAGGTGTTGGCATCAAAGTAACTTGAGAACTTATCGCCTTGATAGCGCAAGTAACTCTCAACCTCAAACTCCACATCAAAACTAAAGCGGTACTCATCCGATGCGCCAGCAGGGCGCTGCAACTCCCGCCCAAACTTTTCAGCCATGTCATCGTCTGACAAATAGGTAATGTGGCCAACCATGCGCGCCAGGCGCAAACCACTTTTGGGCACCACCCCATGGGCGTAGTAATTACCACCATGGAAATCGGGATCCGACAAAATGGCATTGCGTGCCACTTCATTAAACGCAATATTTTGGGCACTCAACTTGGGTGTCGATGCAATCACGATGCAGTGCGCTAAGCGCTTGGGAAACTGAATTGCCCATGCCATAGCCTGCATACCACCAAGGCTACCACCCATAACGGCAGCAAAGCGACGAATACCTAATTTATCGGCCAGTCTTGCTTGCGTATTGACCCAGTCCTCTACTGTCACCACCGGAAAATCAGCCCCATACGGCTTGCCTGTTTCCGGGTTCATACTCATAGGCCCTGTAGAGCCAAAACACGAGCCTAAATTGTTGACGCCGATCACAAAAAAACGATTGGTATCGATTGGCTTTCCTGGCCCAATCATGTTGTCCCACCAGCCGATGTCCGATGGATTTTCTGGATCAGGCCCAGCTACGTGATGCGATGCATTGAGGGCATGGCAGATCAAAATGGCATTGCTCTTATCGCTATTGAGCTTGCCGTAGGTTTCAATAACTAGGTTGTAATTATTGAGAATCGCTCCGCTTTGTAAGGGTAGGGATTCTGCAAAATGGATGGTATTTCGTGAGAGATGGAGATCACTCATTCTGCAAGCAAGATACGAAGGCTAACCTCAGACGCCTCAGTTGGCAATTTTTTAAAGCCGCTTCGTGCAAAGCGATGCCAACGACCCAATACAAAGCTCATTAATAAAGCGGCACGAATAGCAACGTCATCTTGGCCTGCGCTTCCTGGGGCGCCGCTTTGCGACTGGCCTATGCGCAAGGATTGCTTAAGGGATGCCTCAACGCGGTCTAATACTTGGGAGATGCGATCCTGCAGGCGATCATCTTCTTGCAGTAAAGCATCGCCTAGCAGCACCCGAGTCATACCTGGGTTTTTTTCTGCAAACACCAACAGCATTTGCAGAATACCGCGGGTCTGTGCCAAGCCTGATTCTTCTTTTTGATTGATCTGGTTAATTAAGCCAAATACAGTCTGCTCGATAAAAGCGATCAAACCTTCAAACATCTGCGCCTTACTTGCAAAGTGGCGATAGAGCGCAGCCTCAGAAACATCTATTTTAGCTGCCAGTGCAGCAGTGGTTACACGCTCACCCCGCGGGTTTTGCAGCATCTCCGCCAGCACTTGCAAAATTTGCAAACGACGCTCGCCCGGACGCGGCCGCTTACGCGTCTTTTCTTCTGCTGGCGCTTCTGCGCTCACATCGTCGCTGGGTGCTTTTGTGCTCATGACTATTTAATGTACCACTTACCGAGAACGAATCATCGTGCCGAACGCCTGCTCGGTCAGAATTTCCAACAGGAGGGAGTGCTCGATTCGGCCATCGATAATATGAACTGAGTTTACGCCGCTCTTGGCTGCATCTAAAGCGGATGAAATCTTGGGCAGCATTCCGCCTGAAATCGTCCCATCGGCAAATAGGGCATCGATTTCGCGGGCAGTCAAATCGGTTAATAAATTCCCGCTTTTGTCCATTACACCCGGGATGTTGGTCATCATCACCAACTTTTCGGCACCCAGTATTTCAGCCATTTTGCCAGCCACTAGATCGGCATTGATATTAAATGCCTGACCCTGTGCACTAAAACCAATTGGTGATATCACTGGGATGAAGGCGTCGTCTTGCAGCGCCTTGACAACCGCCGGATTGATGGCCTCGATTTCACCTACAAAACCCAGATCAATGGTCGCGCCTGCTTTTTTTTCATCAGCCACTAACATCTTGCGCGCATGAATCAAACCGCCATCTTTACCGGTTAAGCCTACCGCCTGACCGCCAAAGTGGTTAATCAACATCACAATGTCTTGCTGCACTTCGCCGCCCAGAACCCACTCCACCACTTCCATGGTTTCTTCATCGGTTACGCGCATGCCTTGAATAAAGGTGCCCGTCTTGCCAATCTTTTTTAGCGCTTCATCAATCTGCGGTCCGCCGCCATGTACCACTACTGGATTCATTCCAACCAGCTTGAGCAAAATGACGTCGCGCGCAAAACTTTCTTTCAGCCGCTCTTCCACCATGGCGTTCCCGCCGTACTTGATCACGATGGTCTTGCCGTGGTACTGACGGATATACGGCAGCGCTTCTGCCAATATTTCCGCTTTCAATAAGGGAGAAATATCCGCAATGGTTGGCATTGGTTTAGTCATTCCGAAATAAGGGCAATAAAGTATTAGTGGAAATTAATCGCCGAATAATTTTTGACGTAGCTCACGGCGCTCTTGCGCCTCGAGCGATAAGTTAGCAGTTGGGCGTGCGATTAAGCGGGATAGCCCAATTGGCTCGCCGGTCTCTTCGCACCAACCATACTCACCTGATTCAATACGGGCCAATGCTTGCTCGACTTTTTTGAGTAATTTGCGCTCACGGTCGCGAGTACGTAGTTCGAGTGCATGCTCTTCTTCGATGGTGGCGCGATCGGCTGGATCGGGAACCAAAATATTCTCACGCAAGTGCTCGGTGGTTTCTGAAGCATTCTTGAGCAGGTCGTCTTTTAAGGTCACTAACTTTAAGCGAAAGAATGCGAGCTGGGCCTTGTTCATATAGTCTTTTTCAGACATTTTGAGCAATTCCGCATCGGTCGCTGGAACCGCTTTTGAGGATGCCGTCGATTTGCCAGCAGTTTTCGTGCTAGCGCCCGCTGCTGCCTTAGGGCTCTTCGAGCTGGGTGTTTTTACCGTCATGTCATTCTTTCCATGGATTTGGAGCACTATTGCCCCATTCTGCCAAAGTTTTGCTACTACGCACTACTGTTTTACTGCCAATTTGTTACCTCAAGCGAATCAGGCCTGTGGCGGCGGATTGTACTACGCCAAACACCCTTCTAGTCCAGCCATTAGGGTATCTTTGGGTAAATCAATGCCAATAAAGACCATCCGGGTTTGCTTGGGCTCTGCACCCCAAAGACCGGCCATATCGCTGCCCATCATTTGATGCACCCCCTGAAACACCACTTTTCGCTTGCTGCCTTTCACGTACAGAACCCCTTTGTAGCGCAGCATCTTCTCACCAAAGACCTCCAAAATACCGCCCAGGAAGTCTTCTAACTTATTGTGGTCAAAGGGGCGATCGCTTCTGAATACAAATGACTGAATGCGGTCGGTATGGCCATGGTGCGCATGGTGTTGGTGTGTGTCGTGGCTATGATCGTGCCCACAGGTATCGTGATCATGGTCGTGACTATGGTCATGCCCGCAATCGTCGTGATTGTGGTCTTCCTGTTCCAAAAAGTGTGGGTCAATGTCTAATTTCGCATTGAGATTGAATCCCTTTAAATCCAGCACTTCATTGAGCGGCACCACGCCCTTGGAAATCGCCTTAATTGGCGCTCGGGGATTCATGTGCATCAGTCGTGCGCGCAGTGCTGCGACCTCGGCATCCGTTACGAGGTCAGTCTTGGTAATAAAAATTTGGTCTGCAAAGCCAACTTGGCGCTGCGCTTCCTCGTGTTCACTGAGTTGCTGCTGCCCATGCTTGGCATCCACCAGCGTAACGATCGCATCAAGCACATAGTGATCTGCGACGTCGTCGTCCATAAAGAAGGTTTGGGCTACTGGACCAGGATTAGCGACCCCGGTGGTTTCGATCACCACCCGCTCAAACTGAATTTTCTTGTCGCGGCGCTGCTCCCAAAGTTGATTCAGGGCCTCCACCAAATCACCCCGAATCGTGCAACAAATACAACCATTGCTCATTTGCACAATTTGTTCTTGGCTCTCTTGGACCAAAATATCGTTATCGATGTTCTCTTCGCCAAACTCGTTTTCGATCACCGCAATTTTTTTGCCGTGTTGTGCCGTCAAGATGTGCTTTAACAGAGTGGTTTTGCCGCTTCCTAAGAAGCCAGTCAAAATGGTGACGGGTATTAATGCCATGATTGTGTTGCTTTCGCTATCTTGAATGCCGTTGTAAAAAGTGGTTTTGCGCAAGTGAATGGTGACTAACCCATCATCTTACCGAGTTCTACGTGCCCCTTGGCTTGGATTTACTTTACCCGCCCCGCCTTCGCGCGCGGATGCGCTAAATCATAGGCTTGCGCGAGGTGTTGAAAATCCAAAGCAGTATAAATTTGGGTGCTGGCAATACTGGCATGCCCCAGCATTTCCTGGACCGCCCGGAGGTCATGGGAAGACTGCAAAACGTGGCTAGCAAAGCTATGCCGCATCATATGTGGGTGAACATGGGTCGGTAGGCCGGCCCGGATCGCTAAGCTGCGCAAGCGTGCCTGAACGGTCCTGGGCGATAGGCGCGCATTGCTAGCACTCAAAAACAATGCTGGCGTAGCCTGTGCAGGCTGCAGCTGCTGTCGTATCTCGAGCCATGCCCTAAGCGAGGTCATCGCAGCCGTTCCAACTGGAACGCTCCTGCGCTTACCCCCTTTACCTAGGACCGTCACCTCGGCGGAATCCCAATCCAACCAACCTGCAGATTCGTACGCACGATCCTGACTGGGAGCTGCGTCAATCCCTAAAAGTTCCGATAAGCGCAGGCCGGAGGAATATAGCAACTCAATGATGGCGGCGTCGCGGACTGTTTCTAAGCCTGGATTGGCTTTGGCCTCTACGATCGCTTGATTGATTAAAGCCAGTGCTTGCTCAACCGACAAGGCTTTGGGTAGCGCCCGCGCCCGCTTGGGTGCCTTTACATCGTCCACGGGATTTGCTTTTAAAGTCGGCCGATCCTGCTTCTGGGACAGCCAGTCGTACCAACCCCGCCACGCTGACAAGGTGCGCGCAATTGTCCTGGGTGATTTACCTTTGGAGTGCAAACGGGCTGCCCAGCGACGAATGTGGCTATTGGTAACGGCAACTAAGGCAATGCCATCCTCTTGCGTGAAATGCTCCAACTCGGATAAATCGGCCTGATAGGCCTTAATGGTGTGCGGCGAAAGTTGCCGCAATACATGCAGCTCGTGCAAATACGCTTGCACTTGGGGATGCAGCTCAGCCGAAGGGGGCTTCATAGGCTCCAACTCGGTCTAGGGCGGCTGCAGTGAGCTGTGCAATCTGCTGCAGATAAAACGCGCCCATATCCACGGTAAAACGCGTAGCATCGTGACTTGCTAACAGCAGCACAGCAGGCGGGTGAGCCTGCAAGGGTAAGCCAATTGCCACCATACTTTGCCATGCAGCATCCAATGGAACTGACTGCGACAGTAGATCGATACTCGATTGGGGTAACTCGGCAATTGGGCCGCATAAGGGCTTTACAACCCAAGGGGCATAGGCTGCATTGGGGCTCAGAATACGCACTGCATCCACTTCAAATACCGCTGCAAGACCAGCCGTAACCGCAAGCTCGACATCCGCTTGATTGCTCGCCTTCATCAACATCAGCAACCAGGCTACTAGGCCTTGTTGGGTTTTATCATTACGGCTACCAAAATGCAGCATTTCACTCAGGCGACGATTGAGTTCTGTATTTTGATTGCGCAACAAGGACATTTGACGCTCTTGTAAAGAGATAGCGCGGTCTTCGTGTGGGTGCTTTAAACGGATATCATTTAATAGCTCAGCATAGCGTTCAAAAAATCCCGGGGTTGCGCGTAACCATTCGGCTACGAGCGCCTCTTGCTCTGCTTGGGTTGAATCAATCTCACTCATGCTTATTCCTAGCTCAATTTTTTACGCAGCAATTCATTCACCTGCTGTGGATTTGCCTTGCCTTGCGATGCCTTCATAACCTGCCCGACCAGCGCATTAAATGCTTTTTCCTTGCCGGCACGAAACTCGTCAACAAATGCGCTGTTGGCCTGCATCACCTGATCAATCAAGGTGCCGAGCTCGCCGCTATCGCTAATTTGCTTGAGGCCTTTTGACTCGATAATCGAATCTACTGTGCTCTTAATCTGACCCTCTAGCGCTTCTTTCCATAAGTCCGCAAAAATATCTTTCGCAATCTTATTAGAGATAGTTCCATCGGCCACACGACTTATCAGCGGGGCTAGATGCGATGCATTTAAAGGTGAGTCGGCTGCCGACATCCCGGCCCGATTTAAGGTCGATGCAAAGTCACCGGTCATCCAGTTGGCTGCTGCCTTTGCCAAGGGCTTGCCCAGTATCAACAGCAACTCTTCAAAGAGTGCTGCGGTAGCGCGATCTTGCGTTAATAGCTCGGCATCGTAGCGACTCAAACCAAATGCATCTTGCCACTGCTGTTTCAGCTGCGCTGGCAGGGCCGGCATGGTCGAACGAATCGACTCAATCCAAGCCTCATCAATCACCAGCGGCAACAAATCGGGGTCTGGAAAATAGCGGTAATCTTGCGCGTCTTCTTTGCTGCGCATGCTACGTGTCTCTTGCTTATCGGGATCATACAAGCGCGTTTCTTGCACCACGGTGCCGCCGTCTTCAATTAACTCAATCTGCCGACGGATTTCGTATTGAATGGCCTCTTCTAAGAAGCGAAATGAGTTCAAGTTCTTAATTTCACAGCGGGTGCCAAAAGCTTCCTGCCCCATAGGACGCACCGATACGTTGGCATCGCACCGAAAAGAGCCCTCTTGCATATTGCCATCGCATACTCCAAGCCAAACCACCAGGCTATGTAAGGTTTTTGCATACGCTACCGCCTCCGCAGCACTACGCATCACGGGCTCGGTCACAATTTCCAAAAGCGGTGTACCGGCGCGATTTAAATCAATACCACTGGAAGGCTCACCATGCGGGCCAATAAAATCCTCATGCACTGATTTGCCGGCGTCTTCTTCTAAATGCGCGCGCGTTAACTCAATTACCTTCGTGGTGTCGCCAACGACTATTTCTAAGTGACCGCCTAATACAACTGGAATTTCATACTGGCTAATTTGGTAGCCCTTCGGAAGATCAGGATAAAAGTAATTTTTTCGCGCAAAGATACTGACGGGTGCAATTGCCGCGCCAATTGCTAAACCGAACCGAATGGCATGTTCGACTGCTTGGCGATTTAAGACTGGCAGCACGCCGGGCAAAGCCAAATCTACGGGGCATGCTTGTGTATTGACGTCCGCACCAAACTGCGTACTTGCGCCACTGAAAATTTTGGATGCGGTGCGCAGTTGGGTATGCGTCTCCAGACCAATCACGACCTCCCATTGCATTACAGCACCTCGCTGGGTTGGCGCAGATGCCAATCGGTGGCCTGCTGGTACTGATGCGCTACTTGCAAGAGTCGCGCTTCTGAAAAATAATTGCCAATCAGTTGCATGCCGATTGGTAAGTCTTGACTAAATCCACAGGGCACGCTCATGGCTGGCAAGCCGGCGAGATTGGTGGACAAGGTATAAATATCAGCCAGGTACATTTGCAGTGGATCGTTTGATTTTTCACCAAACTTCCAAGCAACGTCTGGCGTGACAGGACCTAGAATGAGGTCGCACTGCGCAAAGGCAGTTTGAAAATCGGCAGCAATGATGCGGCGTATGCGCTGGGCTTGCAAATAGTAGGCGTCATAGTAACCATGCGACAAAACATAAGCGCCAATTAAGATGCGGCGCTTAACTTCAGATCCAAATCCTTCGGTCCGTGACTTTTTATACATCTCGGATAAATCACGGTATTCATTTGTACGATGGCCATAGCGAACGCCGTCAAAGCGACTTAAATTACTCGATGCCTCGGCTGGGGCTAGAACGTAATAAACCGGAATCGAGAGTTTTGTTTTAGGTAAGCTGACTTCGACTAGGGTGGCGCCTAGGGCCTGTAATTGGCTTGCGCCCTCACGCACGGACTTTGCAACCCCATCTGCCAGACCTTCAGAAAAAAATTCTATTGGTAAACCCACGCGCAATCCAGTTAATGGCTTTGCTGCTGAGGCGCTAGCATCCCATGCTGCATTTAGATACCGGCCATAGTCCTCGCCCGAATCGGCCAAGGATGTTGAATCCCGTGGATCATGGTGCGACATTGCGCTTAGCAATAGAGCGCAGTCTTCAGCAGTTTTGCCAATGGGGCCCGCCTGATCCAAGGATGATGCGTAGGCAATCATGCCGTAGCGGGATACCCGCCCATAACTGGGCTTAATACCGGTAAGGCCACACAAGGCGGCCGGCTGACGAATCGAGCCACCCGTATCGGTGCCTGTTGCAATCGGCGCTAAACCAGCGGCGACCGCCGCGGCAGAGCCGCCGGATGAACCGCCAGCCACACATGCTGGGTTCCATGGATTAAGGACTGGACCAAAGGCTGAATTTTCATTGGAGGAGCCCATCGCAAACTCATCCATATTGGCTTTACCCAAACAAACCATGCCAGCGCCGCCTGGATTTTGCTCACTGGGCATGCCCAATCGCTCAACGACTGCGGCATCAAATGGGCTTTGGTAGTCCAATAGCATCTTTGAAGCGGCGGTTGACTTCCAGCCGCGCGTGACAAAAACATCCTTATGGGCCAAGGG
>DAIPIK010000034.1:0-7527 GCA_036770845.1 Polynucleobacter sp.
AAGTCACTGGGAAAAAGCCGATGGTTGGCAATAATGTTTCCCATGCAAACAATAAAACGAAGCGTCGCTTTTTGCCTAATCTGCAAAATCGCCGTTTCTGGGTTGAATCAGAAAATCGCTGGATCAGCCTTCGCTTAACCAACGCAGGTTTGCGTGTCATTGACAAAAATGGCATTGATGCCGTTTTAGTCGACTTGCGCGCACGCGGCCAAATCTAAAGGAATATTGAAATGGCTAAGGGCGGAAGAGAAAAGATTAAGTTAGAGTCATCAGCAGGTACTGGTCACTTTTATACAACCACCAAAAACAAGCGTACCAAGCCTGAGAAGTTAGAGATCATGAAATTCGATCCTACCGTTCGCAAGCACGTTTCGTACAAAGAGACCAAGCTGAAGTAAATTTCAGTTTCATCTCAATAAAAAAACCCGCTAGATGCGGGTTTTTTTATTACCTCGTTTATGCAGATGACTAACTGTAGCGACGCAAGCGAATCGAGAAGTCACGCAGGTTCGATACGCCGCTCTCCTCAGCCTGCTGACACCAGGTTCGCAGTTGGTTTAAGAGTTGCTCGCCAGTCGCATTGGAGCGACTCCACAGGGCCTGCAAATCACGGCGCATCTCTATCATCTTGCGCAGTTGTGCATTTTGCTGTGTGAGCTCTTCTAGCTTGTGCTTCTCGATCGCCGTCAGCTGAGCTTCATCCTTACAAAGCCACGTGCGCGCATCATTGAGATGGGCAGCCAATTCTTGCATGTGCTGCACTTCGGTCGTGAAGAACTTCTTTAAGGATTTACTGTAGCGCGCCATCACTTCATAGCGATTGGCGATGATTGCTTCTAATGTATCTTGATCTGCAGGTCGCACCTCCGACAGCACAGGCTTAGGTGGCACTTTTTTAACGGTAGCCAAACCCACTGCACTCATCATTTGAATGTAGAGCCAACCGATATCAAACTCATACCACTTGTTCGAAAGCTTGGCGCTAGTGGCATAGGTGTGGTGGTTATTGTGTAACTCTTCGCCGCCAATCAAAATGCCCCAGGGCACAATGTTGCGCGAAGCGTCTTCATTGTTGAAGTTGCGGTAGCCCCAAAAGTGGCCAATGCCATTAATCACACCGGCAGCAGTGATTGGTATCCACAGCATTTGTACTGCCCATACGGTTGCTCCAATCGCCCCAAATAAGAACAAGTCGATGATCATCATGATCGCAACGCCCTGCCAAGAAAACCTGGAATAAATATTGCGCTCAATCCAATCATCGGGAGTGCCATGACCAAACTTTTGCAGAGTCTCTGGATTGCTTGCCTCGGTTTTGTAGAGCTCAGCACCGCGTGACAACACAGTGTTGATACCTAAAACCTGTGGGCTATGGGGATCATCGATGGTTTCGCATTTGGCGTGGTGCTTGCGGTGAACCGCAGCCCACTCTTTGGTGACCATTCCGGTGGTAAGCCAAAGCCAGAAGCGGAAAAAATGGGATGCAATGGGATGCAAATCGAGCGCACGGTGCGCTTGGCAGCGGTGAAGAAAAATAGTGACGCCAGCAATAGTGATATGCGTCAGCGCCAAGGTAAAGAGCACAATTTGCCACCAAGCCCAATCGAGGTAGCCATGGGCTAACCACTGAATCAAACCATCGTGCACTGCAGTTATGTCAAAGCTGGAATTCAAGGCATCCCCTAACGGAATCAATAACCTTGTATTTTAAGCTTTTCGCCTAAAAATTGCCCCGAAGAAGCCGTCGGTGCCGTGTAAATGGGGCCATAGTTGCCACCAAGGGTTATCCGGACTCGTCCCAATTGGCTGCGTGCCATCTAAAAAGTGGTCTTTCAGTACTTCTGCAGCAGGAATTAACTCAAACTCAGGGTGTTTTTCTAAGAACTGCAAGGCAATAGCCTGATTTTCTTGGGGCAATAAGCTGCAGGTTGCATAGACTAGGCGCCCACCGGGTTTCAGCAGGCGACTGGCCGAAGCCAAAATGCTGGCTTGTTTTGCATTGAGCTCCGCTACCGCAGCAGGTGTTTGACGCCACTTCAAATCGGGATTACGGCGCAAAGTGCCAATACCGCTGCAAGGGGCATCCACTAAAACGCGATCAATCTTGCCGGCTAAGCGCTTGACCTTTGAATCATTCTCGCTATCAATCCACACGGGATGCACATTCGAAAGACCACTGCGGGCTTGGCGGGGCTTCAAATTAGCAAGCCTACGCTCCGAAGTATCAAAGGCATACAGGCGCCCGGTAGAGCGCATTAAGGCGCCCAAGGCCAAGGTCTTGCCGCCAGCGCCCGCACAAAAATCAACCACCATCTCGCCACGCTTGGGGCCCAATAAATGGCAAAGCAATTGACTGCCCTCGTCCTGCACTTCAAATAGACCTGCCTTAAACCAACTGGAATTTTGCAATGCAGGCTTACCCATAATCCGAATACCATCCTGCGAAAAAGGCGTTGGCACTGCTTGATAACGGCCACCCAAGGCATTCATTTCTTCGAGCAGCGTATCGCGATTGGCCTTAATGGTGTTGACCCGCAAATCCAGTAGGGCTGGGCGCATAAGAGCGATCGCGAGGTCTTGACGTTGGGCTTGCCCCGGCGATGATTCAAATGCATTCCAAAGCCACTCAGGTAAGTTGTTGCGCACCATCGGCGCTAAGGTATCGCGATCGAGTTCGGAGTAGCGTTTGAGCCAGTCATATTCTGTAGGCTGAATAACGTGGGCCAAGTCAGCCAGTGCGCTCTCTGAACGATTGGCTGAACCAAGACCGCCCTCAGACAATGCAGACATCATGCCAAGTAAAGCCAGGCGCCTCGCTTGGGTTCCACTCCCACTCGAAGCGAACTGCGACATCTCATTTTTACGGCGCAAGATAGCAAAGGCACTCTCGGCAATTAAGGCGCGATCACGGTTACCGAGCTGGGGCTCGGCGCGAAAGTAGCGACTGACCACGCGATCCGAGGGCTGATCAAAACTTAAAAGCTCGGGAAGCAAGCGTTCCAAATGGGCGGCATGCTGGGGCAAGGCTTTAGCGTGTGAGAAATTCTTCTGCCCGCTAACCGGTGCAACTTCTGGGCCTCTTCGTTGTGGGCGACTTTGGGTACGGGCGCCAGAGGATGGGGATCGATCGGATGCTCTACTGCGGGTCGGCTTGGCGCCGCGCTCGGGCCTGGCTTTACTCATGGGTAAACAACTGCGACTCTGGGGGCTGCACCTTCACTTGATTTCCTTCTATTCGCAATCGACCGTCAAGGAACCATTTTACGGCCCGCGGGTAGATTAGATGTTCCATTTGCAAAACCCGTGCAGCTAATTGCGCTGCCGAATCACCCGGAAGTACAGGAACAGTGGCTTGGCAGATGATAGGACCCTCATCTACACCCTCGCTGACAAAGTGCACGCTAGCGCCATGCGTCTCTACTCCAGCCTCCAAAGCCCGTTCATGGGTATGCAAACCAGGGAAACTGGGCAGTAGGGAGGGATGAATATTGATCAACTTTCCGGCGTAATGCCGAATAAACTCCGGCGTCAAGATCCGCATAAAGCCGGCTAAAACGACTAAATCGGGCTTGAGGAGGTCGATTTGCTGCATTAATGCCCGATCAAATGCAGCCCGGTCTGGGTAAGTTGTGTGATCCAGAGCCAGCGCAGGAATCCCCTCAGAGCGAGCAAAATCAAGGCCCTTGGCATCAGGGCGATTGGCTATTACCCCACTAAATCGGACTGCCCAATTCTCTTTTTGGGCTGTTTTGACGATGGCTTCGAAATTCGATCCGCGTCCGGAGATTAAGGTAACGATGGAGTGCATGCCCACAATATAATTCAAGGCTACCCTGAAAGCGACCAGTGAACGTATTCCGAGGCTCTGCCCACCTTCGTGCTGCACCCCCTTGTGCCCTTACCATCGGTAATTTCGATGGCGTGCATCGGGGTCATCACGCTTTGCTCAAGGCACTTACTGTGGGTGCACGTGCAAGGGGTCTTGCTTCCTGTGTCATGACGTTTGAGCCGCACCCCAAAGAATTTTTTACTCCCGCCGAAGCGCCGCCACGCATCTTAAATTTGCGTGATAAGTTAACTGCCTTTGCCGACGTCGGCATTGATCGCGTCGTCATCGAGCGCTTTAATGCTGCTTATGCCAAGTTGACCCCAGAGCAATTTGTTTCAGAAATCTTAATTCGGCGCCTCAACACCAAATGGATCTTGATTGGCGATGATTTCTGTTACGGCGCAAAACGCGCAGGGGACTTCGCTAGCCTTAAGCGCGCCGGTGAGAAATTTGGTTTTGAGGTTTCGAATATCAATACGGTTTTAGAAAATCAAGAGCGCATCTCCAGTTCAGCACTGCGTAGTGCATTAGCAGAAGGTGATATGCCCAAGGCAGCACTACTGCTGGGCAGACCTTATCTGATTTCGGGGCATGTGATTTATGGCCGTCAAATCGGTAGAACGTTGGGCTTTCCCACCCTGAACCTAGCTGTAGCAAATCACCTGCACGAGCGTAAGCCCGCCATGACCGGTATTTTTACCGTCTTGGTACACGGCCTTGGAGACACTCCATTGCCAGGCGTTGCCAGCCTAGGGGTTAGGCCGACGGTGGAAGATGCGGGGCGTGTTTTACTTGAAGTGCATGTATTTGATTTCAACACTCAAGTCTATGGCCGCATTATTCGCGTTGAACTCTTAGAAAAAATGCGGGACGAGGCAAAATACCCTGACCTCGAAACGCTGCAGTCTGCAATCCAAAACGATGCGCAATGTGCGCGTGATTATTTCCAGAAAAAAGTCCATGTCTGATAAATCCAATTCTTATCCCGTTAACCTTCTGGAAACTACTTTTCCAATGCGGGGCGATTTACCCAAACGCGAGCCGCAATGGGTAGCCCAGTGGCAAAAAAATAAACTCTACGAAGCCATTCGGGCAGCGCATGCAGGGCAGCCTAAATTCATCTTGCACGATGGCCCCCCATACGCCAATGGCGATATTCACATTGGTCACGCGGTCAATAAGATTCTCAAAGACATGATCGTTAAATCGCGCTGGCTGATGGGTTTTGATGCTGCCTATGTTCCTGGCTGGGACTGCCATGGCATGCCGATTGAAATCCAAATTGAAAAACAGTTTGGTAAAAATTTACCAACGGCTGAGGTGCAGGCCAAAGCACGCCATTACGCCAGCGAGCAAATTGCAAAACAGAAAACCGACTTTGAGCGCTTGGGCGTTCTGGGCGACTGGAACAACCCCTACCTCACCATGAACTACCGTAATGAGGCGGATGAGATTCGTGCGCTGGGCTCCATTTGGAAAAAGGGTTATGTCTTTCGTGGCCTTAAACCCGTTAACTGGTGTTTTGATTGCGGCTCTGCGCTTGCCGAAGCCGAGGTCGAGTACCAAGATAAAACCGATCCTGCGGTCGACGTTGGTTTTGCCTTTGATGACGCGCAGCGAGGCAGTTTAGCCAAGGCATTTGGCATCCCGCACTTGCCAGAGAAAAAAGGCATGGTTGTGATTTGGACCACCACACCGTGGACACTTCCCGCCAACCAGGCGCTCAATGTTCACCCCGAGCTGGAATATGCCTTGGTCGAGACCGCAGAGTCGCTCCTTATTCTGGCCAAAGACCGCGTCGAAATTTGCCTGCAAGAGTATGGTCTCGAAGGCAAGATCATTGCGACCTGCTCCGGCCAAAAATTAGCCGGCATTTCCTTTTGGCATCCACTTGCATCCTTAGATGAAGGCTACCGTCGCCTCTCCCCGATCTATCCAGCAGAGTACGTTACGCTTGATACGGGTACTGGCCTAGTGCACTGCTCACCGGCCTATGGCGAGGAAGACTTTAAGTCGTGCAAAGCCAATGGCTTAATCGACAAAGATATTCTGAATCCAGTGATGGGCAATGGCGTCTATGCATCTTGGCTACCCCTGTTTGCCAATGAATTTGTCTGGAAAGCCAACCCGAAAATTGTCGAAGCACTGCGTAGCGCGGGCAGTCTTTTGAAGGACAAATCGTATAGCCACTCCTATATGCATTGCTGGCGCCATAAAACACCCATCATTTATCGTGCTACCTCACAGTGGTTCGCTAGCATGGATAAAAAACCGGCCGATGGCAAAGCCAGCTTGCGTGAAGCAGCACTAGAAGGCATCAACAATACGGAGTTCTATCCTGCCTGGGGCAAGCAACGCCTGCACAGCATGATTGCCAACCGCCCAGACTGGACCCTATCGCGTCAACGCCAATGGGGCGTACCGATGGCCTTCTTTGTGCACAAAGAAACCGGTGAGCCACATCCACGCACAGCCGAACTCTTGGAAGAAGTTGCCAAGCGTGTTGAGCAAGGCGGCATTGAGGCTTGGCAAAAACTCGATGTGGCTGAACTGCTGGGCGAAGAAGCCGCTCTCTACGAAAAGAACCGCGATACCTTAGACGTGTGGTTTGACTCAGGGACAACCCACTGGCATGTGATCCGTGGCTCACACCGTAATGAGCTCTATCGCCTTGAGGCCGAGAATGCCGATGGCCGTTTGGCTGATTTGTATTTAGAGGGCTCAGACCAACACCGTGGCTGGTTCCACTCATCGCTACTCACTGGCGCCATGCTCGATGGTAAGCCGCCATACAAGGCACTGCTGACCCACGGCTTCACGGTCGATGGCCAAGGTCGCAAAATGAGCAAATCGGTTGGCAATGTGATCGCCCCGCAACAGGTGGCCGATAAATTAGGTGCTGAAATCATTCGCCTTTGGGTTGCCTCTACCGACTACTCGAGTGAGATGACCATCTCCGATGAAATTTTGAAGCGGGTAGTTGAAAGTTATCGCCGCATGCGCAACACCTTGCGTTTCTTGCTAGCGAACTTGGCTGACTTTGATTCAACCCAGCACAGCATGCCGAGCACAGAGTGGTTGGAGATTGACCGCTATGCAGTCGCTCTTGCAAATCAATTGCAAGAGGAGGTTCAGGCGAACTACCAAGCTTATGAATTCCAGCCCGCAGTGGTTCGCATGTTGAGCTTCTGTTCGGAAGATCTCGGCGGCTTTTACTTGGATATTCTCAAAGATCGCCTCTATACCAGCGCGCCCAATTCCAAAGAGCGCCGTGCGGCGCAAAATGCCCTTTTCCACATTACTCGCAATTTGCTGAAATGGCTTTCCCCCTTCCTGTCATTTACTGCAGAAGAAGCCTGGACATCCTTTCCCCATGGATCTGAGAATCATGGCAAGCAATCCATCTTCATGGAAGAGTTCGGCGCATTCCCTGAAATCGCCAATGCAGCAGAGCTACTGGCTAAATGGAATCGCATTCGGGAGATTCGCTCCGAGGTGACCAAGGCCATTGAAATTGAGCGTGAAGCAGGTCATGTCGGCTCTTCCTTGCAAGCAGAGCTGACTATCAAAGTGGATGACGTCGACTTTGCCATCCTGCATTCACTGCAAGACGATCTACGCTTTGTCACCATCACGTCCAGTGCCAATATTGAACTCAGTAGTGCGGGGCTAGAGGTTCTAGTCCGTGCAAGCCAATA
>DAIPIK010000034.1:7627-9490 GCA_036770845.1 Polynucleobacter sp.
TGGCAACGCTGGTTCTTCACCATACTGGGTACTGCCGCAGCTATTTTTATGATTTGGTATTTACGGCGCCATCAACACGAGACCTTACTCGCGTTTGCGATTAGCTTTATTTTGGGCGGTGCAGTCGGTAATGTGATTGACCGCCTTGTCTATGGCGCTGTCGTGGACTTCATTGATCTCCACTATGCGCAATGGCATTGGCCTGCATTCAATCTGGCCGATAGCGCCATTGTGCTGGGCGCAGCCCTGATCATTTGGGGTGAAATCCGCCCAAAAAGAGCGTCAACCCCCACCTAATCTAGCCATTCCTGTCAAACCCGTTTAATCTTCGACTATGCAGTCACTTCTCCATAAAAAAATTGTTCTGGGCATCTCCGGCGGAATCGCGGCCTATAAGTCTGCCGAATTAGCTCGCCTACTGATGCAAGAGGGGGCAAGCGTGCAGGTCGTCATGACTGAGGCCGCAACCCAGTTCATCACGCCCGTAACCATGCAAGCCTTAACTGGCAATCCCGTTTTCACTAATCAATGGGATGCGCGCATCAATAACAATATGGCGCACATTGAGCTATCGCGCGCAGCGGATGCGATTTTGATTGCGCCTGCTAGCGCCGATTTAATGGCCAAGCTATCCCTTGGTCTCGCCGATGATCTCCTCACCACCCTATGCCTCGCGCGGGACTGCCCTTTGCTGTTAGCACCTGCGATGAACTTACAAATGTGGCAACATCCCGCAACCGTCCGCAGTGCGGAGCGCTTGCGCAGTGATCGCGTTGAATTACTCGGACCCGCCAGCGGCGCCCAAGCCTGTGGCGAAGTTGGTATGGGCAGAATGCTCGAGCCCGCTGAGATCACCGAGCAGTTAATTGCTTTCTTTCAGAAAAAAGTACTGGCGGGCAAACGGGTGTTAATCACTGCCGGACCTACCTTTGAGGCAATTGACCCGGTGCGTGGCATTACCAACCGGAGTTCCGGCAAGATGGGATTTGCCATAGCCAGAGCCGCCCTAGAGGCAGGCGCGGAAGTGCATCTAATCGCTGGCCCATGTGAGTTAGAAACTCCCCTTCTTGCTACAGGGAAAATCCAGCGGACCGATGTGGTCTCTGCTAAAGACATGTACGAAGCAGTAATGGCCTCACCCAATTGCGATCTGTTTTTTGGGGTCGCTGCAGTGGCAGACTGGGCGATCGCAAACCCCTCCAAAGAAAAAATGAAGCGCCAAGGTAAGGCGATTCCAGATATTCAATTTGCTCCGAATCCCGATATTTTGTTGACCATGGCGCAGTCTGCCAAAAAAACCAAGGGCAAACCACAACCCTATTGTGTTGGTTTTGCTGCCGAGTCGACCAAACTCGAAGAACATGCCGATGAAAAGCGCAAGCGTAAAGGCATACCGCTGATTGTTGGCAACATTGGGCCCGATACCTTTGGTAGTGACCTTAACCAACTGCTCCTGATTCATGAGCGGGGCAGCAAGAAATTAGCAAAAGCTCCAAAGCTGCAGTTAGCCCGTCAACTCATTCAATTTGTTGCAACCCAACTTTAAAACACCATGCAAACACTGCAAGTCAAAATTCTCGATGAGCGCATGCGCAATCAAATGCCCAGCTATGGAACACCCGGTAGCGCCGGTCTGGATCTACGCGCCTGTATCGATGCCGCTATGGTGATCGCTCCTGGACAAACGGTACTGGTACCCACTGGCTTATCCATCTTTGTGGAAGATCCACGCTACGCCGCCCTCATCCTGCCCCGCTCAGGCCTCGGCCATAAACATGGGATTGTTTTGGGAAACCTCGTCGGCTTAATTGACTCGGATTACCAAGGGCAACTCATGGTGAGTACTTGGAATCGCAGCAGCAC
>DAIPIK010000035.1:0-5993 GCA_036770845.1 Polynucleobacter sp.
GTTTGAACCCAAATAAAAGGCCTTGTATGCTGCGCCTGTTTAGCAGCCTGCAGGTGCGCTGCAAGCGCAAGGTGCTTGCGAAGGATTGGATTGCCCGCATCACTGAGGTAACGCCAAAAGAGCAGCAACACCTCGGCCTCTCGATCAACTACTTTGCGAGCCAGCACTGGATACGCCTGTTCAATGGCGTTTTCAAGTAACTGCTCTAATGAGCGCAGCCACGCATCACTGGATGCCGCGCCCTGCTGGGGATGAAGCGCAAGTGGCGACTGCGATAAGACGGCGCTGGATAAGGTATCGCAGGCGGCAATAATCGCTTGAGCCAAACCCCATGCGCCAGCCTCACTCTCCGCCTTAAACCAGGCACGCAGTTTGGGGTGCGCTTGAAGTGCGGCATAGACTGCCAACCAACGCTCTAGCGGTGTTTGGGCTTTTGGAAATGCCCAGCTTTGCGGAGCCGATCCCAACCAATCACTCAGACTCATCACCTCGGGCAAAAAGGCAATCTGGGGTGCAATTTTTGCTGGGCGATGGCGCTCCAAACTACTGCGCAAGGCCATTAATGGTCCGGCTGTACTCAAGACAACCAGGGGCCGCTGGCCTGTTTGTTTAGCCACATTCCATATACCACCAGAGAGGGTTTGTAAGGAATTCCGATCGGGACTAACAGACCACGCCAGCGGCTGTCCATACCCTGGCGCGTCACGCACAGGGATGCTCGGAAAGGCAGCGGGGGTTTTCATGGGCGATCGGATTTATGCGGTAATCTGTTGTTTTGGGCAAGAAAGCTGGCTTATTGCTAATATAAGCTTCGACATACTAATAAATAAGGAATTTTTCATGGGTGCCGGCATTAAATACGTCAGTGACGCTTCATTCGAGCAAGATGTTCTCCAATCCGATAAGCCCGTTTTGCTTGATTTTTGGGCAGAGTGGTGTGGTCCTTGCAAAATGATTGGTCCTATTTTGGAAGAACTGTCGACCGAGTACGGCGACAAAATCCAAATCGCCAAGATGAATGTGGATGAGAACCAAGGCGTTCCTGCGCAGTTTAATATTCGCGGCATTCCGACCTTGATCCTTTTCAAAGGGGGTGCGGTGGCAGCCCAAAAAGTAGGCGCCCTCTCCAAATCCCAGTTGGCCGCCTTCATCGACGGCAATATTTAAGTATCCCGTAAGACAGGCTCACTACTCGAGCCTGTCTTTGTTTCAGGCCTTTTTTGGGTAAACCCCTTTTTATTGAGCTCCATTCTTGCCAAATGGCGTTTTTAGTGTAATATCCTCAAAACGCACTAATCAGTGCTTCCCCATTTCTGGTTCTACATCCCCCCTCCTCTTTTGTTTCTTGATTTACTACCCTGATTAATTCCAAGCTCATTTTTTGTAGCGCCCATCTCATTTAGATCTCCACTGAACGCAACATCCCCTTTTCCCTTTCGGCCCGCTGCCTTTGTAGCAGTCACGCCCCTCCACTTACCCACTTAGATCACTAAACACAATGCAATTAACTGAATTAAAAGTACTCCACGTTTCCGCCCTACTCGAGATGGCTGCTAGCCTCGAGATTGAAAATACCCAGCGGATGCGCAAACAAGAATTAATGTTTGCGATTTTGAAAAAGCGGGCTAAGTCGGGTGAATCCGTATTCGGCGACGGCGTACTCGAAGTATTGCCCGATGGTTTTGGCTTTTTACGTTCGCCCGAAGCCTCTTATATGGCTTCGCCCGACGACATTTACATCTCGCCAGCCCAAATTCGTCGCTTTAATCTGCATACGGGCGATAGCGTTGAAGGCGAAGTTCGGACACCAAAAGACGGTGAGCGTTACTTTGCACTGGTCAAGGTCGATAAGATCAATGGCTTAGCGCCAGAGGCCCTGAAGAACCGCATCATGTTCGAGAACTTGACGCCCCTTCACCCCAATCGCACCATTCATTTAGAGCGCGACATTAAAGCCGAAGAGAATTTAACGGGCCGCATCATCGATATGATCTCGCCCATTGGCTTTGGTCAGCGTGGCTTAATCGTGTCTTCACCCAAGTCAGGTAAGACAGTGATGATGCAGCACATTGCCCATGCCATCTCCAGCAATTTCCCGGATGCCATTCTGATTGTGCTGCTCGTCGATGAGCGCCCTGAAGAGGTTACCGAAATGCAGCGCTCGGTGCGCGGCGAAGTCGTTGCGTCTACCTTTGATGAGCCAGCAGTGCGCCACGTTCAAGTAGCCGAGATGGTGATTGAAAAAGCCAAGCGCTTGGTGGAAATGAAAAAAGACGTGATTATTTTGCTTGACTCGATTACCCGCCTTGCTCGCGCGTACAACACCGTCGTGCCATCGTCTGGCAAAGTATTGTCGGGCGGTGTTGATGCCAATGCCTTGCAGCGCCCAAAACGCTTCTTCGGTGCAGCCCGTAATATCGAAGAAGGCGGCTCCTTAACAATTTTGGCCACCGCCTTGATTGAAACCGGCAGCCGAATGGATGACCTGATTTATGAAGAGTTCAAGGGCACCGGCAATATGGAAGTCCACCTCGAGCGACGCTTAGCGGAGCGCCGGGTCTATCCAGCGATTAATCTGAATAAATCCGGCACCCGCCGTGAAGAATTGCTGGTCAAGCCTGAAAACCTCCAAAAAATCTGGGTTTTACGCAAGCTATTGGCCGATATGGATGACATTGAGGCAATGAACTTTATTGTGGACAAGCTCAAATCGACCAAGAACAATGGGGAATTCTTCGATCTGATGCGCCGCGGAGGTTAAGAAGCCTAGGCTAGATTGATGGCAAATCTAGCCTTTCTTATTGATTTCATGGCATAATTTCGTTTTTGCGACACCTTGAGTGTGGCTTTTTTTGATTTACCGTTGCATTTACTTTTACCTGGGCAAGTATTTCACTTCTCTCACTGGAACTGAAACGGCTACCTGCAATAAGGACACTTATGAAACCTGGCATTCACCCTGATTACCGCGAAGTTGTTTTTGTCGATGTTTCCAACAACTTCAGCTTTAAGACCCGCTCGACCATCAACACCAAAGAAACCGTGAAATGGGAAGACGGCAAAGAGTATCCGCTCTCCAAAATTGAGACCTCTTCGGAGTCGCATCCGTTCTACACCGGCACCCAGAAGATTATGGATACCGCTGGCCGGGTTGAGAAATTCCGTCAGAAGTTTGGCAGCAAAGCCGTTGCGAAATCAACTGGCGATGGCGTTGCTAAAACGGCTGAGAAAAAAGCAGCTGCTGCTGAAACCAAAGCCGCTGAAAAACCAGCAGCCAAAAAAGCAGCTGTCAAGAAGGCGTAATGATTTTGTGGGAGTAAGTTGCTTCTCTCCTGCAATTCCCAAAAGGCAGCCTGTGCTGCCTTTTTTCTTAGCTGAAATCGATATCGTCTAAATGCAATCTCACCATCACCCCCTGCATGGTTAAACTCACCGCCGCCGCTACCGCATCGATTCCGCGCACGGTTATTTTTGCGCTAACGCTGATCTATGGTTTAGCTGGCCTATTCCAGCGAGACCCTTGGAAGAACGAGGATGCCATCGGCTTTGGCGGTATGTGGACGCTATACCAAGGCAATCTTCAGGATTGGCTGGTCCCTCACTTAGCGGGGCGCGAAGCTGCCCTCGGTGCGCCACTGCCCTACTGGCTCGGCGGCGTGCTGATGGAATGGTTTGGACCCCTCATTGGCTTAGCGAACGCCAGCCGACTTTATTCGGCGCTGTGTTTTTTTGCAGCTGCTCTTGCCATTTGGTATACAACCTATTTATTGGGGCGCCGGCGTGAAGTGCAACCGATGGCACTAGCGGTAGGTGGTCAACCCCAATCCAAAGCCTATGGCATGACCTTGGCAGATGGCGCTCTGCTGATATTCCTGGCCTGCGTTGGCTTGGCCCAGCGCGCTCATGAGACCACACCCATGATGGCTCAATTGATGGGCATCAGCTTAGTGCTTTATGGCACAGTACGCGGTCTTGATAAGCCATGGCAAGGTGGTGCATGGACGGGTCTGGGCATCATGGTCTTGGCACTCTCCAGTAATTTGTACCTTACCATCCTCGTTATATTGGCAACCGTAAGCGCCGTATTTATCAGCAATGCGCGATTACGTTTCCGCTGGTCACTGAGCTCGGTCATATTAGGCGCCATTGGTTTTGCACTCTGGCCCTTACTGTGGTTCCTTTTTGATCTGACTGAAACGCAGCGCGCGATTGCATTGGACGCCTGGCTACAGGTACCTCCAATGCAAAATCTACCCTCTACCGAATCACTGGGATTTTTGGGCGTGAACTTCTGGCTCTATGCCTGGCCGGTATGGCCGCTCGCCATTGTGGCAATCGTGCATTGGGCTCGAGAAAAAAGTGCGGGGTCTTGGCGCGCGCCGCATTTATGCATTCCACTGGGCCTCATACTGAGTGGAATCCTCTACGTACTACTCCGTGTGGATGCCAACGAACATGATTTGATCGTATTGATTCCGCCCATGGCGATTCTGGCTATTTTTAGCTTACCGATTCTCAAGCGTAATCTGATTAGCTTTATTGATTGGCTGGCCATGCTGAGCTTCACCCTGATTGGTTTAGCCATCTGGGTCATTTGGCTTGCGAAGATCACCGGCTTTCCGGCCAGTACCGCAGCCAACGTAGCGCGCTTCATACCAGGCTACGAAGCCCAATTTAGCTTGACTGCCTTTGTGATTGCCGTTGGCATTACTGGCCTTTGGATTGCGGTGATTCGCTGGCGCACTTCGCGCGCGCCCAAAGTAATCTGGCGCTGCTTAATTATTTCAGCTTCGGGTACGGTATTAATGTGGGTGCTTCTCATGACCCTCTGGCTGCCAACGATCAATTACGCCAAAACCTACCGCTTTGTAGCAGAACGTTTAGTGCAGGCAGCCCCCAAGAATGCACGCTGCATTGATACCAGCAATATTGGCTCTGCGCAGCTAGCGTCATTTAGCTATTTCACTAAACTCCCCTTGCGGGATGATGCCAGCTGCCCTTATGTATTGACCCACAGTCAGCTGGAAGCAAAGGCCTACGCCAGCCTTAATCAAAAAACCATTACCTTACTATGGGAAGACCGGCGCGCAGCAGACCGCGCTGAGCGCTTGCGGCTTTACCGCGTTACACCTGAATAGCTTGATAAAAAAAGATAATTAAGCAGTCGCCTTTGATCTACTAGAAAACAGACTGCCGCTAGTAATCTTTTTTTCAACCTGCTTAATGGATTTAGATTCTTTTTTAATTTCGCCCAGCAGCATATTAATTAGCGTTTGCCAACCCTGCCCCTTGGATTTATAAAATGCCAATGTGTCGCTATCAATCCTCAAAGTGACTTGCTCTTTGGTCCCGCTACCCAAAGGGCGGCCCCGACCACGACGTAAGGTTGGCTTAACTTTGCTCCATTGCCGATCCGTCAATGGCCTTGAATCTGCATCAGACCTAGCGGCTTTAGTAACCGCAGCATCTTCCACAGCATTTAACTTAATTAACTTCCGCTTCATATCGAGTTATCTCACGGTTATTGGCTTTTCTAAGGCTAATGATTCTTCTATAAAAAGGCGTATCAACATAAACCACGCAATACAAGCGCTGGTTTATAGGTACTAAAGAAATACAGCGTAACTCGCCGTAATTTTTTCTAACATCTACCCAGGTTAAAGCGTCATCCCAGTCGAATTCATTTGCCGCGGATAGCGACAAACCATGCTTTTCTTGATTTACCTTATCTTTTTTTGGATCAAAGGTAAATCGCATCGTATTTATTGTAACTACATTTATTAAAGCTGTCTACTTTTTTCATACTTTAACTATCTATGCCATGAATATAGATACTTGTCCGCCATTGACGTCCCTCCCAGTAAGGACTAACGATTGCTAGCGGCATCTTTGACAGTGGCACAGTAAAATAGCCTCTTGAAGACCACAAACATTACATTCGGCTGCTTGTCGCTGATTCACCATTTCCCATGCTTTTAAGGCTCACTCGCTTA
>DAIPIK010000035.1:6093-9453 GCA_036770845.1 Polynucleobacter sp.
TCGGCTGCTTGTCGCTGATTCACCATTTCCCATGCTTTTAAGGCTCACTCGCTTACGCGAAGATATTCCGGCATTACTTAAGTTAGCAGGTCCACTCCTGGTGGGTCAGCTTGCCGTGATTGCCTTTGGGGTACTCGATACTGCCATGACGGCGCGTTATTCCGCCGATGATTTAGCAGCGTTGGCTATGGCTTCGGCGATTTACATCAGCGTTTACGTTGGCCTTACCGGCGTTGTTTCCGCATTGGCTCCCATTGCCGGCCAACTGTTTGGCGCGAAACGCTACGATGAAATTGGTGAAGAGGTACGTCAAGCCATCTGGCTTGCAGTACTTCTTAGTCTCTTTGGCGCATTAGTTCTCTGGAATGCTGATTTGATTTTGGACATTTCGCAAGTCAGCCCGGAGATCCACGCAAAAGCCAGTTTATACATGCACATCTTAGTGCTGGGGTTGCCTGCCAGCATGGCCATGCGCGTGCTCATTGCTTTACACAATGCGGTATCTAGACCAACCATCATTACGATCGTGCAATTGATCGGCTTAGCAGCTAAGTTCCCGCTCAACTATTTATTTATCTATGGGGCCTTTGGTATTGAAGGTATGGGAGGTCCTGGCTGTGCCGTAGCAACTGTCATCATTAATTGGCTCTGGCTACTCATCACCTTGTGGATTGTGGTCGCTGGACGTTTTTATAAGCCCTTTGCCTTATTTGCTCGATTTAGCATGCCCGATCCGCATCGCATCGGCGTCATGCTCAGACTGGGCATGCCGATTGGCTTTAGTTACCTCATCGAAGTAACTTCATTTACGTTTATGTCGCTCTTTATTGCACGTCTTGGTACAGAAGCCTTGGCTGGACATCAAATTGTTGCCAATATTGGTACCGTGATCTATATGGTTCCTCTCTCCCTATCCATTGCAACCATGACCTTAGTATCGCAATCGATTGGTGCCGATCAACAATCAAAGGCGGAGCAGATTGGCTGGTCCTCGGTCTTTTTTACTACCACTGCCTGCGCCGTCATTGGACTCACGGCGTGGTTTTTTAGAACGGAGTTACTTAACTTGTACGACCCACCAGAGGAAGTAAAGCAATTTGCTATTCCGCTCTTTTTATTTATAGCCTTCTATCAAATATTTGACGCCCTTCAAGTTAGTGCCGCTTTTATTCTGCGCGCCTACCGCATTGCTTTTTGGCCAATGCTCATTTATGCGGTCTCTCTTTGGGGAGTCGGGCTGGGTGGTGGATATATGCTGGGATTTAATATCACCGGCAATGTCCCATTGGCATTGCAAGGCGCCAGTGGTTTTTGGGCTGCCAATAGCATTAGCTTGGGGGTTGCTGCTATCTTTCTGCTGTATCTCTTCAAGCGTACTGCGGTGCGCTTTCAGAAAACGCATCCGCCGGTATTGGTTTAAATCAGGATTCACTGCGCGCGAAGGCCGAGCCCGTATTCTACTTTTCTAAAGTACTCACTTTGCCATTCCATCGAAACGCGATGCTCTCATCTGGTACTGTGATTTTCTTATCTTTACCAGCGTAATTAATGCGCGATAAGAGGTCCCGAATTAAATTGAGGTGCGCTTGTTTTTTATTGTTGGCGCGCACGATGGTCCAGGGCACTTCGGCCGTACTAGTCTTGAGTAACATGGCATTGCGGTAGGTGGTGTATGCATTCCATTTTTTTTGGGCCTGCTGGTCAATCGGGCTGATCTTCCACTGCTTCAGGGGGTCATTTTCACGGGACTCAAGACGTAACTTCTGCTCTTGCTTTGAAATATCCAAGTAGTACTTCAGTACAGTGACTCCCGACTGAATCAAGATCGATTCAAGCGGATTAACGGCGGACATGAATGTAGCGTACTGCGCCTTGCTGCAAAACCCCATCACCATCTCAACACCAGCTCGGTTGTACCAGCTCCGATTAAAGAGGACGAATTCACCTCGTTTGGGTAGCTGGGCGATGTAGCGCTGAAAGTACCACTGATCAAGCTCCACATCGGATGGCTTACCCAGAGCAACTACCCGAGTCTCGCGCGGACTCAGGTGCTCGGTAATCGCTTTGATCGTGCCATCCTTACCGGCTGTATCGCGACCCTCCAAAATAACCAATATCTGATCGCCATTGGCGATCAGGGATTTCTGCATCTTTACGAGCTCAATCTGTAAGGCTCGCAGTTCTGCTTCGTAGTTACTCGAATCAAAATTCTGAAGTGCACTCTTGGCCATCAAGCGCCGATATTACCTGTTGGTGGAGTGTTTGATGGAGGGCTTGCTTTCACGGCCACTTTTTTAGCTGACGGCTTTTTTGCCGCTGCTTTTTTTGCTGCAGGTCTTTTCGCTCCTGCTTTTTTGGCAGGTACTTTTTTTGCAGGGGCTTTCTTCGCTATGGTCTTTTTGACGGCTACTTTCTTACTGGCTGCCTTTTTGGCTGCTTTTTTCTGTTTTACAGCCTCTTTTTTTGCATCGTTTGCTGCTTTAGACGCCCTGGCCTTATCCAACTTCTTTAAAACAGCGCTTTTTGTTGCATCGAGCTTATCGAGCTGTTTAGTTAATTTTTTAATGGTCTTTGTGGTGCTCATTTATATTCCCTCCAGATTCATTTGATTAAGTGAACTACATGAAAATCATCGTATGACGATTTAGTAGTGATTTCAAGGGATTGTGACAGTTTAGGGCCATTTTTTTGCTATGGGGATTCGATTATGATGACTGCATGGCATTCATCAAATCCATCCTAAGCCTGTTGTTCATCACATTCTTCTTTACTGCGGCCCACGCTCAGGTGAGCACGATAGCCGTTGCAGCCAATATGAAAGATGCCTTCCTTGCCATTCAAAATGAATTCAAAGTAGATAACAAGGCTGATTTTCGGGTTGTATACGGATCGTCCGGCAATATCACTGCCCAGATTTTGAATGGCGCGCCATTTTCGCTCTTTATCTCGGCGGATGAGAACTACCCGCTGGAACTTGCTAAACGGAAGATCACAGTGGATGAAGGCAAAGTCTATGCCATCGGCAAAATTGCCTTGCTCAGCAAAAAATCAAACGGCATCACGCTCGGCAGCAGCAAAGCAGATCTCACGAAGGCGTTTAAGCAAGCCAATAAGATTGCCATTGCTAAACCAGAATTAGCGCCGTATGGCAAAGCCGCAGTCGATTACCTGAAAGCAGAGGGCCTCTGGGACCTTGCTAAAGACAAACTGGTCTATGGCGATAACATCAGTATTGCAACCATGTACGTGGCCTCGGGTGCGGCTGACATTGGCTTTACCGCCCTGTCCTTAGCTCTTTCCCCAGGGATTGCAAAAGAAACACAGCATCTGGTTTTAAATCCGGCACTGTATGAGCCAATC
>DAIPIK010000036.1:0-9286 GCA_036770845.1 Polynucleobacter sp.
CTGTGTTCCTGGGGCATCTGTATCCCTTGTTTCATGGATTCAAGGGAGGCAAGGGTGTTGCCACTGCCTGCGGTATTTTGTTTGGAATTAATTTGACGCTGGGCCTGGCAACGTTGGCAACCTGGCTTATCGTAGCTTTCTTCTTACGCTACTCCTCACTCGCTGCCTTGGCCGCCGCTGTCTTTGGCCCGATTTATTTTGTTTTCTTGTTCGGCTTTCAGCCGATTGCTATTGCCCTTAGCGTAGTTTGTGCTTTACTGATCTGGCGTCATCGGAGCAATATTCGCAATTTAATGAATGGCACCGAGACGCGCATTGGCAAGAAAAAAACGACACCACCAAACGCCGGGGAGAAAGTGGAATGACCATTGCATTTGCATGCGTGTTGATTGCAGGTCTATTGCCGATCGTAGCGGCAGGTATCGCCAAGTTCGGCTTTAAAGATTTTGATAACAGCAACCCACGTCAATGGCTAGCAAAGCAAACTGGCTTTCGGGCGCGCGCCAATGCAGCGCAAGCCAATACCTTTGAATCAATCCCCTTCTTTTTTGCTGCAATCGCAATAGCAGCGATTACGCAAGCGCCGCAAGACCGCATTGATCTTTTAGCAGTCATTTACGTGTTAGCTCGGATCGCTTTCATTGTTTGCTATGTCGCTGACTGGCCTAAATTGCGGACTGCCGTCTGGACCATAGCACTAGCAGCAATCATCGCTATCTTTTTCCAGATTTAACCCTGGCCTGTGAAGGTGATCATTTTTGATTACCATTCATAAATTCATTAACGCACCTAAACATCCTATGCCCGCGACCAAAACTAGCAGCCGTAAGAGCAGTGCCCCCTTAAAGGTAGCAAAGAAAGCCGTTGGACAAAAGCCGACTGCAAAGAAGGCGATAAAGTCCAAGGCCGAGGATGGTGTGCCGCTCTCTACCATTATTCGTCGCCGCATTCAGGCAAAGAAAGCCCGCTTTCATGCCAATGACAACATCGCGCAATTCATTCAGCCAGGTGACTTAGAGGGTTTAGTTGATGAGGTCGCGGTGAAGATGCAGGGAGTTTTAGAGAGCCTGGTGATTGATACTGAGAGTGACCACAATACCCGTAACACCAGTCAGCGCGTTGCCAAAATGTTTGTCAACGAAGTGTTTAATGGCCGCTACGTTGAGCAACCTACGCTCACCAAATTTCCGAATGTCAGTCACCTCAATGAACTCATGATCATTGGCCCGATTACGGTACGTAGCGCTTGTTCGCACCACCTCTGCCCCATCATGGGCCGCGTCTGGATTGGGGTATTACCGAGCAAAGAATCGGCACTGATTGGCTTATCGAAATACTCGCGCATTACGGAGTGGGTGATGTGCCGTCCCCAAATTCAGGAAGAGGCAGTGGTTCACCTTGCTGACATGCTGGAGAAAAAGATTCGCCCGATTGGGGTTGCGATTGTGATGGACGCAGACCACTTTTGCATGCAGTGGCGCGGAGTAAAAGATCGCGACTCGAAGATGGTGAACAGCGTGATGCGCGGCGCCTTCTTAAAAGATGCCAACTTGCGCCGGGAGTTTTTGGCGCTAATGGATCGTCGCTAAAGGGCGCAATAGAGCTGTTTTCAAATTGAGAACGATTCTCAATCAAATAGCCATATAAATCAGTTACTTAAAGCTATATTCCAGCATAAGGCACATCTGTTTTATGATTCACACAGAGTTATTTGCATTGTTAATTGTTCCGCGTAACACCCTTTGGAGAATGTATGAAAACTAGTCGTCGCCAATTTATGATCATGTCCGCTGCCGGTGCTTGCAGCATTGCCTTAAGCAATACCGTTCAAGCCCAAGCGATGGTCGCTGAAACTGATCCACAAGCTGCTGCTCTTGGTTATGTAGCAGATGCAACTAAAGTCAACAAAGCCAAGTTTCCTAAGTATGCAGCCGGTCAAGTTTGCTCTAATTGCGCCCTGTATCAAGGCTCTGGCCCTGTCGGTGGCTGCAGCCTGTTTGGTGCGAAAAAAGTGGCTGGCCCAGGCTGGTGCTCTGCATGGGCTAAGAAGGCTTAATTTCTAGTCAGCAGTTTTCGAATCACGGTATGGCCATCTTCGGATGGCCATATTTCTTTTGGGGCAACCAATAAATAGAAACACGCTTGGACCCGGCTCCTTTAAGCATTATTTAAAAGATGAAGAAACAAGTGAGAAGAAAAAAACCAAAAGAAAAAGGCTGCCGAGGCAGCCTTTTTCAATCACAGCAAATGCAATTACACGTTTGCTAAGTGTGCTTCTAAAGTCTTGGTGAACTTGTTTGCGTGGCTACGCTCAGCCTTCGCTAAAGTCTCAAACCAGTCAGCGATTTCGTCAAAGCCTTCGTCGCGTGCAGTCTTAGCCATGCCTGGGTACATGTCGGTGTACTCGTGTGTCTCGCCTGCAATAGCAGACTTGAGCGCATCTTCAACCGTCTTTGCTGGCAAGCCAGTTTCTGGATCGCCGCTACCACCGGCAATCAAATACTCCATGTGACCATGGGCGTGGCCTGTCTCACCTTCAGCGGTGGAACGGAAAACAGCAGCTACGTCGTTTGCACCAGCAACGTCAGCCATGTTTGCGAAATACAAATAACGGCGGTTGGCTTTGGATTCGCCAGCGAATGCGGCCTTCAAGGACTCTTCAGTCTTTGTGCCTTTTACAGTTTTGCTCATTTAAGGGCTCCTCTTTTTTAGTTAAATCAAAATGGAGGTGATGCAATTCAATCAAAGACTGAAGGGATCACCACAAACAAATTATGCGGATCTTTGGGGTCTAAATAATCGTATTTTTGTATTGGAGCGATAGTTAAAACAAACCAAATTCGTCTTTCTGATTAACTTAATAAATGTGTCATAATTTTAAGTAAGTATCTGCTAACATAAAAATCAATCAATAAAAATGCTCAAGCCATTGTTTTTATTACATATATTGTTAGCTAATGGTTATCAGAGTTATTTTGCCTTCAGGGCTGCGATCGATGCGGCGCAATCTCGAATGGCATAGTTGTAAAACTTGCCTGCATTTTCCTTTTTAAGGGACTGGGCGCATTCCGTAACGGAATTGCGTAAATTAATGGTGGGAACGGTGCCGGTGGCCATTTCAAACTCCTCAGAAGATAAACAAAAAGGACATCAAGCCAAAATCCCAATTTGATGCCGCTTAATTGATCCTACAGCATAAAATAATCAGGGGACGTGGTTAAAAGAAATGAAAAGCGCCCTCGTGTCGTAAGTAGGTTGAGCGCCGATATTGGCCTTCAGCGAACCCCATCTTCTAGTGAGCCAGAAAAATTCCCCATGAAAAAAACAGACTTATATAAAAACCTGGGACTATCCGTGGCAAATAAGATGAAGAATGCCGCAAAAGTAAAAGGCCCCGGATCCGGGACTAAGGCCAAAACCAAACAGCAATTAGCCGATGAGTTGGTAAAGGCTAATCCACTATTGGCCGCATTCTCCGGCAAGCCCAAGTCAAAGCCACCGAATGAAGCCTGAAGCATCCCCGTATTGGTTGATTGATGGTTTAAAGGTATTGGCGGCACAAGTTATTGTTTTGCACCACTGCGTTAGTTATGGTCAATTGGCTTTAGCAGCCTCGCTCCAGTTACCTCATCTCAGCAGCATCTTGTTTGATTACGGCAGGTATGCCGTGCAAGTTTTTTTAGTGATGGCGGGCTATTTGGCTGCTCAGTCGGCTGAAAAGGCCTTTGCGATAAGCCATGTGCATTCAAACGGATTCGGAACACGCTTGGTAATGCAGCTAGCAATACGCCGCTACTTGCGTTTGGTGGGGCCTTATATTGTCGCTTTACTGATCACTATGGTGTGTGCAGTACTGGCGCGCCAATGGTCTGCGGACGAGTACATCGGCCAATCTGAAACCATTGCCCAAGTTTTGGCTCACCTCTTTTTATTGCAAGGCTTGTTAGGGTATGAGTCTATCTCGGCAGGGGTCTGGTATGTGGCAATTGATTGGCAGCTTTTTACAGCACTGGCGGTGGTCTATGCTATTTTTAAGCAGCAAATGCTACGCATCGGCGTCATTTCGATTTTGATTGTGGCATCGCTCTTGTACTTTAACCGCCATGCTGGCTTTGAAAATAGCTTCATTTACTTTATCGGCGCTTATGGCTTAGGCATCCTAGCCTATTGGGCAAGTGGCCTGAATGCAATTCAGAAAAGCGGCAATCATGCCAGCGCAAAAAAGATACTGATAGCGATAGCCATCATTTTGATTGTTTCCGCCGTGCATTCAGTCTGGCTGCGCAATTATCTTGCGCTCGGTATTGCATTTTTATTGCTGTATGCAGGCAATAGACCCTACCCACATCCGCAATCGTGGCTCGCTAGTGCAATGCAGTGGGCCAGTGCTCGCGCTTATTGCGCCTTCTTAATTCACTTTGCGTTCATCTTGTTAGCCAATACAGCACTGCTTGCATTGCATATAGAAAGCCCTGTCATTGGATTGAGCTTGATTGTCCTTGTATCCGTGCTGAGTTGGATCGCAGCTGGATACCTGTATCGCTGGGTTGAGTTACCAATGAGTCGCTGGCGTCCTACTACTTTATTTTCCTAATCTGCACTTCACACAATAAGATAAGTAGTAGGCTCAATAGTTACTAAGGTGTTTTGAGAACGGCATGCGAAGCGATCCCATGGCTTTCCAATTTAGCCCTGCCGCCTAAGCATTCAATTTCCAGTAGGCAGATCGATGCAATGGCGAAGGCGCCTACTTGGTTAATTAGCTTAGCGGTAGCGATGAGCGTGCCACCCGTTGCCAAAACATCATCAATCAAGAGGGCCCGTGAGCCAGCAGGCAAGGATGTGCTTTGGATTTCCAGTGCATCCGATCCGTATTCCAAACCATAAGACTCTCGGTGACTGGCCAGCGGCAACTTATTGGGCTTGCGTACCAGCACTAGGCTTTTTTGGCTATGCAGGGCAAGTGCCGAGGCAAATACAAATCCCCGCGATTCCACCCCAACGATGTGGCTGTAGTCAAACTGCTGAGCAATTGCAGCCATATGCCTAATAGCCTCCGCAAAGGCCGCTGGGTCGCCTAATAATGGAGAAATATCCCGAAACTGAATGCCTGGCTTTGGAAAGTCAGCAATGGTTGGCAGATAATCGAGTAATTGCATTGGCTGGGTATTCATGAATTTAGTATCACCATTGGTCTGTGCTGCGTATTACTTCTGAGATAACTACTGGATAAGGTTTATTTGAGATGAGTCACCCCTTCGTCATTATTACCGCTTTAGAGAATGAGCTGGATCCCAAGCGCTTACCTCCGGGCGTCCAGGCGGTCTATTCCGGGATTGGAAAAGTAAACGCGGCAATTGCAACATTTAAGGCAATTCAAATCCATAGTCCACGGGAGATCATCAATTTCGGTACCGTAGGGCGAATTAACCCGGTCGTGAGTGGCTTACTCGACATTGGTAAGGTAGTCCAGCGGGATGTTTTTGCAGAGCCTTTAGCTCCCCGTGGAGAGGTGCCATTTTCCACACGCCCGAATGCCTATGTATCCGATGGCGGAGTGTATGTGTGTGGCTCTGGCGATAGTTTTGTAACAGAGGCTGACCCATGGCTGATTGCACATGCGATTGATGTGGTGGATATGGAGCTCTTTGCCATTGCCGCAGTCGCGCACGATGCAGCTATTCCATGGCGCTCATTCAAATACATTACGGACGATGCCGATGCCTCGGCTGGTAGCGATTGGCATACGAGCGTACAACACGGCGAAGAACTCTTTTTGGAACAACTGCGCCGGGTAATGGAGCGGTAAATCCGGCGCTTCTTACCTCTGTGAGTTAACGCATTCCTGGAAATACCTGATGTGATATCGGTTTGCCATTGGGGCCAATTTTGACAAGGACCATGTCACCTGAGCCAAGCACCACTCCTGTGAACGCCTCAATATTGACGTGATGACTAACCATGATGATGGGCGTTTTTGGAAACTGCTTGAGGCTCTTTTGTACCAGCTGGCGCAGACCTTCCGTTTTTTGATTTGCTTGACTCATGTTTTCAAAAAAAGAACCCAACGATGGATCGATGATGACCGGACCTTTTTTTAACAAGGTAGCCGTGTCAACACAGCGGCACCACGGACTACTAAAGACTTTCGCACTTTCGATGCCTTGCTGGCTCAGCCACTGCCCGGTGCGCTCAGCCTGTTTCTTTCCAAACTCCCCCAAATTACGCTGCGTACTGCATTGATCAAGGCGATGGCCTGCAGGATCACTAAAGCCGGGGGCATCGGCATGGCGCATCAACAGAATGTGTTGACCATCCGTCATTGGGCTGGCCAAGTTAGCAAGTGCTGCAGTGCTTAGGCAAAGCGTGATGACTAACATGGCCATCACGCGTTGGGTGAATTGGAATCGTCCTCGCATTACCATGGCAATTTTTCCCCTGAGTAACTGTAAAAGCTGCCCGATTCAGACAGCGGCAATTGATTGAGCACAGCCAGCATATCGCGCGCCGCATCGATCGCGGGCCGTCCAATTTGCTCGCCTTTAAATGGCTTGGAGAGGCGTGAGTTGACGGTACCAGGATGGAGTGCAATTAACTTCGTATTGGCATGTGTGCGTCGTAACTCAATCGCCGTCGTTTTGATTAGCATGTTCAGCGCTGCTTTGGATGCGCGATAGCTGTACCAACCACCTAAGCGATTGTCTTCAATGCTGCCCACCTTCGCTGAAATGACGGCGATGATGGCATTGTCTTTGGCGAGCAGGGGACTGAATTTGGCTAGCGTTACAGCCGGGCCGAACGCATTGATCTTGAAGAGGGCTTCCAGTTGACCAAAACACAAATCAGCCCCCTTTTTTTCAGGGCTCCAAGCATCGGTATGCAAGACGCCAATCGCATTGATGATGAGGTGAAACGGGCCGCTGGATGCCAAGGCTTCAGCAGCTGCACTGATGGTGGATTCATCTGCATAATCGATCGCCGGAAGGGAGTGACGATGAATGCCAATCGCGTGGCTGCAACGGGGATCGGCCTGAAGCAACTCCAAAAAAGCAGACCCAATCGTTCCCGATGAGCCAATGATGAGGGCGCGATAACCCTCGGGTAGCGATGGCATCATTTAACCCAGCCCTGTTTCCATTTGCCGGCATCGGTTAATTCACGCCAATCAATTTGCTGTACCTCTTTACTATAAACGGCCTCAATTTCCACTTGCTGGATGGCCTCGTGCGGTAATTCGGGAAGTATGACTTTGCTCACTAAAAAATGCTTTTGTTTCTTAACGGGATGAACGGCAGTCCACTTCGTCAGCAATAATTTTTTTGGGCTCAGTAGATTTTTAGTCGGCATAGCGTATCAAGAAATAAATCAAAGGACGGTGCACAGCATCGTTTGAGTGCCAAGACGAAGCGCTCCGGATCCGGGTGTAAACCGGATCAGGGCCGATTGCGTATCGGCCGGGCAACGCGCATCGAAATAACTGTCGTGTCCCAAACTGCCACAAAAACGCAATTCAGTCTGGCTCTTATTCGATGGATTGGCTGCGGCCTGCGGTGGATCGAGGGTCATGAGCGAGCGACTGAGTACCATCGTCACTTTTGCTGTATCTGCACCCGAGTTGCAACTCCAGGTGGTGTAGTCGTTTTTATCGCAAGCGACTAGGCCGCTGGCAATAAGAGCCGCTAGACCAATACAAGCAGTACGCTGGACAGGAAAATTCATGGAAAGCCGGTTTTAAATGGGGTCCCACCATTCTAGTGAATAAGCTCTACACTTGCTTGGTATGCCGCCACCAGATCATCCTTCCCCAACCCTAGCAGAGCTCAGCTCGGCAGACGTATCGCGCATCATAGAAATGGCCTGGGAGGACCGCACTCCGTTTGAAGCCATTTTGCGTACCTATGGCCTAGCAGAGCCTGCAGTGATTCGCCTTATGCGCGCTAATTTGAAGTCTGGCTCTTTTCGTTTGTGGCGAGCGCGCGTGACTGGTCGAGCAAGCAAACACAGCGCACTTCGTAGTCCCGAAATCGATCGTGCCTATTGCCCCACCCAATACAAGCAGTCCCACGGACGATGAAGCCCTTTACCCTTTTTTACGATGGCGCTTGTCCTTTGTGCCAAGCAGAAATCGTTTTTTTGCAAAATCGCAATGCGACGGGTTTATTGCGTTTTGTCGACATAAACTCATCTCAATACGATGCGCAGCAAGTAGGCGTCTCGTGTGAAGAAGCCTTGGCAAGCATGTACGGTCAAATAGAGGGTGAGGCGCCCATCAATGGGGTGGCAGTATTTGGTGAAGCCTATCGCCGTGCCAATTTGCCATTCATGACCTGGCTTTTTACTCGCAACTGGATGATGCCGATTCTAGGGCCCAGCTACCGTTTCTTTGCCAAGCATCGCCATGGCATTTCAGGGTTTTTTGGACCACCCTTACTGAAACTCGTGAATACCCTCTATCCGCACAAATCGAATAAGGGCTAATTTACCCGCGTATTTTTGCAATACCGGGCCACGGGAATTATTTGTACATACAATAGGATCAAGTCAAAAATCAAGCCCGAATCTTCATGACTACTAAGCCTAGCAAACCGCAGCACCACATCACGCCCTCCTTTAAAGAGCGGCTCTACATCATCATTTTTGAATCCGATACGAAGATGGGTTTGTTGTTTGATCGCGTTTTAATTTACGCCATCTTGCTCTCCGTATTGGTGGTTGTTCTCGATAGCGTGGCAGCGATTTCAAAGCAGTTCCATAGTGAATTAGTCACGCTGGAGTGGATGTTCACCATACTCTTCAGTATTGAATACATTGCGCGTTTGTATTGCGCCAAGTACCGCTGGCGTTATGCAACTAGTTTTTATGGAGTGATTGATTTTCTGGCGGTGGTGCCGACTTATCTTGCCCTTCTCTTCCCTGAGCTGCATGCATTGATTGATGTGCGCGTATTGCGCTTGATTCGGATGTTCCGTATCTTTAAATTAACCGCATACATGTCGGAGTATCAGCATTTGGCTGAAGCCCTATCGGCCAGCAGACGCAAGATCTTAGTGTTTTTATCGGTGGTATTGATGGTTGTAACCGTGATGGGCTCTGTGATGTATGTGGTGGAAGGACCGAGCAATGGATTTACGAGTATTCCGATTGCAGTGTATTGGGCAATCACGACAATGACAACAGTCGGGTTTGGTGACATCACTCCGCACACCGATTTGGGCAAACTCATTTCGTCCGCCATGATGCTGATGGGCTGGGGTACCTTGGCTGTGCCAACGGGGATTGTGACTGC
>DAIPIK010000037.1:0-9182 GCA_036770845.1 Polynucleobacter sp.
TCGGCAACGTGTTTGGGGTTGGTTGCTTATTTTGCCCATTTAATCTGCTCAACCACCCTGTATACGCTGACGGATCGCCGCATTGTGATGCGCATTGGCATTGTGCTCAATATGACCTTCAATTTGCCGCTGAAGAAAATTCAAGGTGCGGGCTTAAATGTAGGTCAACATGGCATCGGTGATATTCCATTAAAGCTTGATTCGAGTTCCAAAATTGCCTTGTTTCATTTGTGGCCGCACGCTAAGCCTGGCGCTTGGGCTAACCCTGAGCCAATGTTACGTTGCATCTCAGATAGCCAGAAGGTGGCTACCTTGTTATCCGATGCGTGGGCCAAAGCCAATCAAGTGGATTTGGCTGAACACACTGTGCGCTCAGCAAAGACCGATGGCTCCGTGTATGCTGATATTCAAAGCAGTCATTCGGGGCTAAACGGAGAAATCAAAGTCGCATGAGCACAGCACAGCCCCTCCATCGCGGTATGCGCATACCAAAGTCGCTGGCACTCATTGCGGTGGGTGGTTTGGCAGCCTTGATTTTGTTTGTAGCCGATTACGTAGACTCCGGTAAGTTGACGCGCGAGGCCGATGCGCAGGCTGTGATTACTAAGCAATTACGCTTTGAAGATCGCAGCGATGGCTCGATTGCGGTAATCTCGGCGCCCGATGGCCGCGTGGTCAAAGTGATCGAGGGAGAGGCTGGTTTTGTACGCGGAATCTTGCGAGCCATGGCGCGCGAGCGGCGCATTAAGGAAGTCAATCAAACTATTCCATTTGAGTTAATTGCGCGGGCCGATGGCCGGCTAACGCTACTGGATCCTGCAACTGGTAATCGCATTGATTTAGAGTCATTTGGCAAAGACAATGTGATTGAGTTTGCAGTATTACTTAAGCCACAAGGGGCGCGGTAATGAATAAAGAGATCGTCGATTGTCAAATTCAGCTATCGAATACCGCTGAATTTCTTTACGCCCATGCGGAACTAAAAGGGGTTGAGATTGGTCCTGGCGATCAGGTCTTGATTCACGATCCATTGACGCACATTGAATTTGGTCAGCAAATGGAATTTACCCGGAAGGCGACGATTTCGAGGGCCGGTTTACTGAGTCGTTTGTGGACCTATTGCACGGCACGCTTAGAGCTCACCATGTTGTATGAAGTGAGCTTTTCTACGACACGTTTTTCGCATACCAAAAAGTACCCTAGGCAAAAGCCAGCCCAGCAGCCAGACAATACAACAGCAATGAATCTGAATTTAGGAAAGAGGGTAGAAGTATGACCAGCGCAACCATGCATGCCAATCCAATTAGCGAGTCAACTGATCGCGCTTTAGACAACACGATCTTAAGCCCCCGTTTTTACACCACCGACTTTAAAGAAATGGATAGCTTTGATATCGAGTCGGTGCGTCCCGAGTGGAATCGCTTGATGAAGGAGTTTGATAAAGACATTAATCAAACGCACTTTCAGCGTCCGGACGACATGGTGAAAGATTATTCGCAATTACCAGAAGGCTTGTATCAAGAGTTTCTGGATTTTCTAATCAGTTCTATTACTTCCGAGTTCTCGGGCTGCGTTCTGTATGCGGAAATCAAAAAGCGCGTGCAGAACCCCGATTTGAAGGACCTATTTTCCTATATGGCTAGAGATGAAAGCCGTCATGCCGGTTTTATTAACCAGTGGCTAAAAGACTTTGGCATTGGCGTCGATTTGGGATTCTTGGCGCGCGAGAAAAAATACACCTTCTTTAAGCCCAAATTTATTTTCTACGCAACCTACTTATCCGAGAAGATTGGCTACGCGCGTTACATCACGATTTTCCGCATCATTGAAAAACACCCAGAGCTACGCTTTCATCCGATCTTTACGTGGTTTGAAAAGTGGTGCAATGATGAGTTCCGTCATGGCGAAGCATTTGCCCTCATGATGCGTGCTAATCCCTATTTGCTGGAAGGCCGTAATAAATTGTGGATTCGCTTCTTCTTGATCGCGGTCTATGCCACCATGTATGTGCGCGATCATTCAAGGCCTGAGTTCCACGCTGCCCTAGGCGTATCGGTGGCTGAATATGATCGTAAAGTACTGCAAATCACATCGGATATATCCAAACAAGTGTTTCCGTTTACGATTAATTTGGATGACGATCGCTTGTGGGCTGGCTTTGAGCGCTTGCGGGAAATCTCCGATGAAGTTGAGGCAGCCAAAGTAAAAGGCGGCCTGTTTTCCTATGTGAAGCGCGGCTACTTAGCCGCCAATGCAGCACTGGTATTTGCTCGCATTTACACGCTCCCAGTCGTGCCAAACGAATTGCCTGCGGACATTCGCATGGCTCCAGCATGGTAGTTCTGGGGCAGGGGTTCGCTACGTAATGTCAGCATGGATCGTTCCGCTCGCCTTTGCCATATTGGTGTGGTGGTTTAGCACCGGCGCGATTCTGTGGCTGGATGGCTTTTCTAAAAAATTCTTTCGGCCAATCTTTTTTGCATCGTGCGTGTTGTTGTTCTTTGCTTTTTGGGGCATCAGCATTTCGAGTACACAAGATACGGTGCTGGGGGCTTATTGTGCATTCACCTGCGCCATCTTGATTTGGGGTTGGCAAGAATTGGCTTTCTTGCTGGGCTACATTACCGGCTCACGCCGCGTACTCTGTCCGGCGGACGCGAAGGGTTGGCAGCGCGCCTGGTTTGCATTTCAAACCATCAATCACCATGAACTTGCTCTGCTCGTACTTGGCATCGTGTTAGCCGTATTGCATGTCGACGCCGTCAATACCACTGGTCTGTGGGCTTTTGTGATTTTGTGGGTGATGCGGCAAAGTGCCAAAATCAATATCTTCCTTGGCGTACTCAATTTAAATGAACGCTTCTTGCCAGACCACCTCAAGTATTTGCAGACTTACTTTCGCCGTCGTGCGATGAACTACCTGATGCCATTTTCGCTTGTGCTTGCGGTCGTCGTGGTTACGCCGCTATGGATGGATATTTTCACAGCGACGGAGAGTGCATTTGCTCTTACGTCCAAAACCTTGCTCGCGACCCTCTTGTCGCTTGGCATTTTGGAACACATTTTGCTCGTCTTGCCGTTTTCGAGCGAAGGCCTGTGGAAGTGGGGATTTCGGGAAGGGCGCTAAACCCGCTTTTTTTAGTCTTGCCATTTCATGCAAGAAACTAGTGGTAAACCCGAATAATAGGGTAACTCCCAAGCCCTAAATGGGCAAATAGTGTCAAATTTATTTGACAGTCTGATATGTAAATGTAAAAATTATTTACATGAATATGCCTCAGATCAGTGCTGTCGCGACGCTGCTCAAACCCATTACGTGGTTTCCGCCGATGTGGGCGTTTGCTTGCGGCGCGATCTCATCTGGATATTCGATTACTGCCAATTGGCACATTATGTTGATTGGATTATTACTCACAGGCCCCTTGGTCTGCGCATCCAGTCAAGCCACGAACGATTGGTTTGATCGCCATGTGGATGCGATTAACGAACCCAACCGACCCATTCCATCAGGGCGCATTCCAGGCCACTGGGGTTTGTACATTGCCATCGCGTGGTCACTGCTGTCCTTGCTGATTGCCAGTGCCTTGGGCCACTGGGGATTCATTGCAACGATGGTGGCATTGGTTTTGGCGTGGGCCTACAGCATGCCGCCGGTCAGACTGAAACAAAATGGTTGGTGGGGAAACTTAGCCTGCGGATTAAGTTACGAAGGCTTGGCGTGGATTACAGGCGCTGCACTGCTTGCTGGCGGCATGGCGCCGAGCATGCCCTCCTTAACGTTTGCTATTTTGTATAGTCTGAGTGCCCACGGCATCATGACGCTCAACGACTTTAAAGCGATTGAAGGCGATCGCAGAATGGGCGTGCGTTCCTTACCAGTCCAGCTCGGTGTCGATCGCGCAGCGCGCTTGGCGTGTTGGGTCATGATCGTGCCGCAAGTGATTGTTCTCATCTTGCTCTTGTATTGGGATCGTAGCAATTACGCACTGGCGATAGCTGGCTTAATTGTGTGTCAGCTTGTGTTGATGCGGAAGTTTTTATCCGATCCAGTGCGCTACGCACTGTTCTATAGCGGCTTTGGTGTGCCACTCTTAGTGAGCGGCATGATGGTTTCCGCATTTGCAATTCACGCTTTCGGGGCGCGCTAATGAGCATCGCACTCACCCCAACGTTTATTCGCACGAGCGGTTTTGGCTGGCTCGATATCGTGCGTTTAGGTTTAGTGCAAACCGCCATTGGCGGTATTGTGGTGATGACCACATCGACCCTCAATCGCATCATGGTGGTGGAGTTAGCGCTACCTGCGATTCTGCCGGGTTTATTAGTGGCATTTCATTACTTCATTCAAGTCATTCGCCCGCGTATGGGTCACGCCTCTGACAGCGGGGCAAAGAAGACGCCTTGGATTATTGGCGGTATCTGCGTGTTGGCCCTAGGCGGATTTGGGGCGGCACTCTCCACCGCATTGATGGCAAGCTACTTGATTCTGGGGATTGCGTGCGCCGCATTTGCTTTTTTCCTGATTGGTATTGGCGTCAGCATTAGCGGCACCTCGCTACTGGCGCTACTGGCCAAGGGTGTGAACGATGAGCGCCGCGCAGCAGCAGCAACCATCGTATGGCTCATGATGATTTTTGGCTTTGCTTTCACCAGCATCATGGCCGGTAAGTTTTTGGACCCCTATGAGCCTTACAAAGTAGTCGTGATCTCGGGGATCATTTCAATCATTGCTGTGCTGGTAACGATTGCTGCTCTCTATCGATTAGAAACCCCAGAATTGCAAAATAGTCCAGTGCGCGCAGAACGTAAAACGCCATTCCGTCAAGCATTAGCTGAAGTGTGGGCGGATGCCGATGCACGTCGCTTCTCCATCTTTATCTTTATTTCGATGTTTGCTTTTAGCTCGCAAGATTTAATCTTGGAGCCATTTGCAGGGATCGTCTTTGGCTATACCTTAGGGCAAACCACCAGCCTCTCGGGCGTCCAGCACTCGGGTGTACTGATGGGCATGCTGCTGGTGGCGATTTGTGGTTCGAGTCGATTACGCGCCTACTGCGGCTCCTTACGTCTGTGGATGATTTATGGATGCGTTGCCTCCGGTATCGCGATGCTGGGCTTGGCGATTGGCAGCATGGTGGGCCCTGAGTGGCCACTGCGTTTTAACGTCTTTCTGTTGGGCCTCGCTAACGGTGCATTTTCCATTGCCGCAATTGCCTCGATGATGCGTTTGGCCGTTGCTGGCGGCGCCGGAAAAGAGGGTGTGCGGATTGGTCTTTGGGGCGGCGCGCAAGCGATTGCCTTTGGAGTGGGTGGACTACTTGGCGCCGCAGCCAGTGATGTTGCTAGAGCGCTCATGGAGAGCCAATCCGTTGCCTACGCCAGTGTATTCAGTATTGAGTCCGGATTATTTATCGCATCAGCTTATTTAGCTTCGAAAGTGGAGAAGTGATTATGCAAACAAACCAACATTCCCTTGTCTATGACGTCGTCGTGGTTGGCGGCGGTCCGGCCGGCGCAACTGCGGCAGAAACGCTTGCTAAAAAAGGCAAGAAAGTATTGTTGCTGGATCGACGGGGACGCATTAAGCCCTGTGGCGGCGCGATACCGCCACGCTTGATTAAGGATTTTGCGATTCCGGATGAGTTGCTGGTTGCACGGTCAACCTCGGCTCGCATGATTTCGCCAGCGGGCAAGAAAGTCGATATTCAGATTGAGAATGGCTTTGTGGGTATGGTCGACCGCTCGCAATTTGATGAATGGTTACGCAATCGCGCGGTGCAACATGGCGCAGAGCGGCGTGATGGCATTTTTGAAAAGCTGACGCGCGAAGGCGATTTAGCACGCATTCACTTTAAGGTGCGCGATAACAAGTCCACGGTAGATGGCGCAATGGATAGCATCCTGGCAAGGGCGGTGATCGGTGCGGATGGCGCTAAATCACAAGTGGGCCGTAGCGCGGGCGTTAAGGGATGTGCTGAGGCCAACTATGTCTTTGCTTATCATGAGATTGTTAAAACACCAGCAGTTAAGCCCGCGTCATATAACCCGGATCGTTGCGATGTGTTTTATCAAAAGCCTTTATCCCCTGATTTTTATGGCTGGGTATTCCCGCACGGCGATACCTTAAGTATTGGCACGGGCAGTGCGGATAAAGGTTTCTCACTGCGCCATGCGGTTGGTAAGCTCCGTAAAGAAATTGGCCTTGAAAATGCCGAGCTGGTCCGCCATGAGGGCGCGCCTTTGCCAATGAAGCCCCTTAAAAAATGGGACGATGGTAAGCAGGTTGTTTTGGCGGGCGATGCCGCTGGGGTAGTCGCTCCCGCATCCGGTGAAGGCATTTATTACGCCATGCTCGGCGGTCAGTTGGCTGGCGAAGCGGTTATGGAATTTTTAGAAAGCAGGAATCCTGCCTGCCTGCAACTGGCCCGCAAGCGCTTCATGAAAGAGCACCGTTTGACCTTTATTGTGCTGGGCATCATGCAGTACTTTTGGTACACCACTAATAAACGCCGCGAGAGCTTTGTAAAGATGTGCGAAGACAAAGATGTGCAAAAGCTGACCTTCGAGTCGTATATGCATAAAAAGCTCGTGCGCAAGAAGCCACTGGCCCACGTCAAGATTTTCTTTAAAGACATGGGTCATCTACTAGGGATCGCCAAAGCCTAAAGTATGAACACAACAGACTTCCTTCTTCAAAAGCATGTACTCGCTGCAGCGGCCTGGGTTTTGATTGTGGCCATTGCAGGTGGGCTTGCGACTGAAGTAGGGGCTTGGTACAAAGCCTTATTGCAGCCACCATGGAAACCACCCGATTGGGCCTTTGGCGTGGTGTGGACTTGCATCTTTATTGCATCGGCGTTTGCCTGGCTCGAGTTTTGGAGTCGTCATCCGAGTGCTGATAAAAAATTCATGGTGAGTGTTTTATTTCTCTTGAATGGCGCTTTCAACATTCTGTGGAGCGTGTTGTATTTCAAGCTGCACCGCCCTGATTGGTCAATGATCGAAGCAGTCTTTTTATGGGGATCAGTCGCTGCCATTATTGCGGCGATGAGTTCAGTATCGAGCCTGGCGGCGTGGTTGATGGTGCCGTACTTGGTGTGGGTCTCGATTGCGATGGCCCTCAATTGGGAAACGATTCGCCTCAATGGGCCGTTTGCCTAAGCGGATATCACGATGAAACTACTCAACCTAGGCGTAAACCACCACACCGCACCGATTGATATTCGGGAGAGTGTCGCTGTTGCGCCTGAGGTGTTACGCGATGCCTTGCTGGATTTGCGGGCCTATCTCAAAGGTACCAATGCAGCGAGCTCGCCCGAAGTGGCGATTTTGTCGACCTGCAATCGGATGGAAATTTATTGCGCTGCCAATGATTTGGATTACACCGACAATCACTTAGAGGCGAAAGCGATTGACTGGCTCTTAGCGCAAAAAAACATGCACCACCATGAGCTCAAACCTTACATCTACTCTGCCAAAGAAAATCTGGCTGTAAAGCATGCCTTCCGAGTCGGCTGTGGCCTGGATTCGATGGTGCTGGGTGAAACCCAAATTCTGGGGCAGATGAAGCAAGCAGTGCAGCATGCCGATGAGGTGGGTACCCTTGGTTCCTACTTAAAGCCATTATTTAATAAGACCTTCTCGATTGCGAAAGCGGTTCGGGGCAATACGAAAATTGGTAGCCAGTCGGTATCGATGGCGAGTGCAGCTGTACGCTTAAGTGAGCGTATTTTTGGCGACATTGCCGATAGCAAAGTACTCTTTATTGGCGCCGGCGAAATGATCTCCTTGTGCGCCAATCATTTTGCAACCCGCAAGCCCAAGCAAATCACGATTTCTAATCGTACTCTTGAAAAGGGCCATGAATTAGCAGCGGTATTTACCCAGCAAGGCATCGCCACCGACGTGTTTGCTTTGCAAGACCTACCAAGCCAATTGCATCAATTTGATATCGTGGTTTCCTGTACTGCGAGCTCCTTGCCCATCATTGGTATGGGGATGATTAAAACCGCATTAAAAGCACGCAATCGCCGGCCGATGGTCTTAATCGATTTGGCTGTGCCACGCGATGTCGAGCCAGAAATTAAATCGATTCGGGATGTGTACTTGTATTCGGTAGATGATTTGGGTGAGGTAGTGCAAGCCGGCCAAGAAAGCCGTTTGCAAGCAGTGACCGAAGCAGAGTCGATCATTGATCAGGGCGTGAGTGAGTTTTATGAATCCCTTGAGCGCCGCACCGTCGTGCCAATCATTCAGTCGCTGCAAGAATCAACCGAGCAGTTTAAGCAAATTGAATTGGAAAAAGCGCGCCGGCGTTTGGCGAAGGGCGATGATCCGATGGATGTGATGGCTACAATGGCCCAAGCTTTGGCGAATAAGTTAATGCATGCACCAATTCATGCCTTAAAAACAAGCCCTGCCCATGAATTAGACGATTACAAAAAAATGATTTCCAGCATGTACGGACACAAATAGGACAGTGAGGTCGCTATGCTCAAAGTAACCAACCTTCTCGAAACCATTGGATCACCGCAGGACTTGCGGGATTGCGATCCAGGTCAACTGCCGCAACTCGCCCATGATTTGCGCGAATACATCTTAAAGTCGGTTGCTAAAACGGGCGGGCATTTGTCGTCCAACTTAGGTACGGTCGAGCTTAGTCTGGCACTGCACTATGTGCTGAATACTCCAGAAGATCGGATTATTTGGGATGTGGGTCACCAGAGTTACGCGCACAAGATTTTGACCGGTCGCCGCGAGGGTATGGCCAACTTGCGTAAATTCAGTGGCATCTCGGGATTTCCGCGCCGCTCGGAGAGTGAATACGACGCCTTTGGTACGGCGCATTCGTCGACCAGCATTTCAGCAGCATTGGGCATGGCGGTTGCGGCCAAGACCAAAGGGGAAGATCGTACGGTAGTGGCGGTGATTGGCGATGGTTCGATGAGTGCGGGCATGGCTTTTGAGGCGATGAATAACGCTGGTGTGCGCAAAGACGTGCCGCTGATTGTGATTCTGAATGACAACGAGATGTCAATCTCACCAGCGGTAGGGGCACTCAATCGCTACTTTGCAAAACTAATTAGTAGCTCAGCGTATGCAGTAACCAAGCGCGGCCTCGATAAAGTATTGTCGTATGCACCGCCGCTGCGGGAGTTTGCCAAGCGACTCGAAGGGCATGC
>DAIPIK010000038.1:0-8988 GCA_036770845.1 Polynucleobacter sp.
GTCTACATGGAGAAGTTTTTAGAAAAACCTCGCCACGTTGAAATTCAGGTTCTGGCCGATACCCATGGCAATGCCGTCTGGCTGGGTGAGCGCGACTGCTCGATGCAGCGTCGCCACCAAAAGATCATTGAAGAGGCGCCAGCACCGGGCATCGATCGTCGTGCGATTGCCAAAATTGGTGAGCGCTGCGCAGAAGCCTGCCGCAAAATGGGCTACCGCGGTGCAGGTACTTTTGAGTTTCTGTACGAAGACGGTGAGTTTTTCTTTATTGAGATGAACACCCGAGTTCAAGTCGAGCACCCCGTCACCGAAATGATTACGGGCGTCGATATTGTGCAAGAGCAAATTCGCATTGCGGCTGGGCTCAAGCTAGGCTTTCGCCAAAAAGACATTGTGTTCCAAGGGCATGCAATTGAGTGCCGCATCAATGCGGAAGATCCCTTCAAATTCACCCCCAGTCCGGGCCGCATTCTGTCATGGCATATGCCCGGCGGTCCTGGTATCCGCGTTGATTCCCATGCCTATGGTGGCTATATGGTGCCGCCCAACTACGATTCCATGATTGGTAAATTGATTTCCTATGGCAAGACCCGCGAACAGGCAATCCGTCGCATGCGCATTGCCCTCTCCGAAATTGTCATCGACGGCATTACCACCAATATTCCGCTGCACCGGGAGCTGATGCTCGATCCCAACTTTGAGGAAGGTGGCACCAGCATTCATTACCTCGAACATCGACTGGAAGAGCAAGCTGCCAGCCGGGTGAAGGGATAGTCTTTCTTGAAAGAGCAGGGCCATGCCGTACCGTGAACTGATTTTTACGGTTCATGCTGAAATAGCCGAACCCTTAGGCGATGCGCTGATGGAGCTCGGCGCCCTCTCCATTACAGTGGAAGACGCCGCTGCCGGCGGCTATGATGAAAACCCTCTTTACGGTGAGCCTGGGCTTTCTCCGGAGGTTCAAGCATGGGATCGCTCAACCGTTACTGCTCTGTTTAATCCCGATGTAGATCATTCGGATGATGCCGGCTTCATTCCAGAGCTTTTGCAATCCTTAAGTGATTCCGGCTTTACCCTAAGGCCCCCTGAAGAAAAAATCGTAGCCGAGCAAGATTGGGTTCGTTTAACGCAAAGCCAATTTGCACCGATTCAGATTGGTGAGCGCATTTGGGTGGTGCCCTCGTGGCACGAAACACCCACCGATCCAAATGCCATTTGCTTGGCGGTCGATCCGGGACTCGCATTTGGAACTGGCAGCCATCCCACTACCCACCTTTGCCTCCTATGGCTCGAGCAACAAACCCATTTGCAGAATAGAAGTCTGCTCGATTACGGCTGTGGCTCGGGCATTTTGGCCATTGCCGCCAAAAAATTAGGCTGCAACCCCGTAGTAGGGACTGATATTGATCCCCAAGCGATGGTGGCCGCGCGTAGCAATGCTGAAATCAATGGGGTTGATATCACCTTTGCTTTACCGGATGATGTGGTGCCGATGCTGGGTGCAGAGGCGCGCTATGACATCGTCATGGCCAACATCTTGGCAAATCCCTTGCAAGTTTTAGCGCCAGCTTTAGTGCAGCGCATCCGCCCTGGCGGTCAGATCGTACTCTCTGGGGTACTGAGCCGTCAGGCCGATGAAGTGATCGCCACCTATAGCCAGTGGCTGACGCTCTCCGTCTGGAAAGAGAGTGATGGATGGGTCTGTCTTTCCGGCACATTAGAAGGCCCTTCCCAGAATCCAATACTGGGTCAACCTGAGGTAAAAAAACATAGCATTGATCTAACTAGCGCACTCAGTCCATCGCCAAGTAGTAGAGGTATGGTTTTTGCCCGGCTCTCCAAGTGGGCGCTGATTTGTACTTTGCTATGCGCCCTTGTTATTGCTACTTTGCATTTGACTCGCGATCGCTTGCTGCCATTTGCTGCTCCGCGGGTGGATCAGTCGCCATCGGCGTTCCATTTAGAAACCTTTACTGCATTAGTGCGCGTTGATCAAATGCTGTGTAAGTCATTTGGCTGCACAGAAGGGGCTATACGCGATTTTTCTGCATGGAAGATTACATTGAGCGCGCTCGGCATGCAAACAGCGCAGCAAGCCTCTAAAGCGTCTGCAAATCCATCCGTGCTCGAAGTAGAGATACAAAATCGATTAATGATGCCAATTGCACTCCCGCATTTGGAATTAACCCTCACCGATACCGATGAATCTACCGTTCAATTGATTTCGTTTACACCCGAAGAATGGTTGCCCGCATCGTGGCGAGAATCCCATACCCAGTTTGCATTGAAGGGCGCTCCCGGCGGAGAAAGTATCCGCGCCCTCGTTCCCCTGCAGTTACCCGGCAATGCTGCTGGGTATCGCGTGCGGCTTTTTTATCCCTGATCCCTTAATCATTACGAAAGTACTTTATGGCTAGCCTTATTTGCGGTTCCATCGCCTACGACACCATCATGAACTTTGAGGGCCGCTTTCAGGATCAAATCCTGCCAGACCAAATTCATATTCTGAATGTTGCTTTTTTAGTGCCAAGCATGCGCCGTGAATTTGGTGGTTGTGCTGGCAATATTGCCTACAACCTCAAGCTTCTCCAAGGCGAGCCCGTCATCATGGCAACGGTGGGCGGTGATGCCGTACCTTACCTGGATCGCCTCAAGGACTTGCAAATTGACACCGCACATATTCGAACCTTGGAGGGCGCGTTTACCGCGCAAGCGATGATCACGACCGATCTCTCGAACAATCAGATTACGGCCTTTCACCCGGGTGCCATGAATGAATCCCACCTCAATCAGGTTAGCGATGTCACCGCTGCACGCACTCAGAAAAAAAGTGTGCCCGTTACCTTAGCAATTGTCGCGCCCGATGGTCGTGCTGGTATGTGGGAGCATTGCCATCAACTCGCAGATGCGCAGATTCCATTCATTTTTGATCCAGGTCAGGGTTTACCCATGTTCGATGGTCCTGAGCTCTTAGAACTCACTGAACTGGCAAGCTACTTGGCGGTCAATGACTATGAAGGTGAAATGCTCTCCAAACGGACAGGCTTATCGCTTGCGCAATTGGGTGAGCGCGTCAAAGCGCTAATCGTTACCAAAGGTGCAGAAGGTGCCCAGATTTATGCGGGCGGTAAATCGATTGCCATTCCACCGGTCAAAGCCCAGCAGTTAGTTGATCCCACCGGATGCGGCGATGCATTTCGCGGGGGATTACTTTTTGGCCTAGAAAATGGCATGGACTGGGAGACGACTGGTCGCCTTGCTAGCCTCATGGGTTCCATCAAAATCGCCCACCAAGGTCCACAAAACCATCAATTGAGCCTAGATCAAATTAAAGAACAGTTCAAAACTGCGTTTGGGTTTGGGTTTTAAGACGGTAGAAAACAAAGGTAGGCGGTCTTTAGGCTGAGTTTTATAAATTTGCAATAAAAATGGGGTCCCGAGGGACCCCATTGCATTACTACCTTGCCTACAAGCTTGCGCTTATGGACGTGTGCCGGTTGGGAAAGGCCAAGCAGCAGCTGGATTCAACGCAGGTTGCGTAGGAGCAGCAGGCTTCTTAGCCGCGGGCTTTTTTACAGCAGAGCCCGCTTTCTTCTTGGCAGCAGGCTTACTTACTTTTTTTTTGCAGCAGGCTTGCGCTTAGCAGCTTTTTTAGCAGCAGGCTTCTTAGCAGCAGCTTTTTTAGCAGCAGGCTTCTTCTTTGCTACTTTCTTTGCAGCAGGCTTCTTAGCAGCAGCTTTTTTAGCAGCAGGCTTCTTCTTTGCAGCTTTTTTAGCAGCAGGCTTCTTCTTTGCTACTTTTTTAGCAGCAGGCTTCTTAGCAGCTACTTTTTTCTTTGCAGCAGGTTTCTTTGCAGCTGGTTTCTTTTTGGCGATTGCCATAGTGATACTCCTTCACGTGAGGATTAGAACGAACTACCGATTAAGAAGACCCGACCATTCAGATCTACCGTGCCATAAGGCCTGGCGGACCGAGCGAGCGAGCCATTCATCGGCGCGCGGCTTGATGCTAAGTGCTGCACGCTAATGAATCCTGGAAAAAAAGCCGCGACCCCAAGGGGTGACGGCTTCTTAAAAATACTGGAAAAAAAGGAGAATAAAGAGCAAACGCCTCGCTTGAGGGGTTCTTTAAACTGTGTCTGCTTTAGATTACTAAAACTATCCAACCGTTTACTCTCCTGTGAACCAGTGAGGCGCTTATTAGGTAAAACATTACTCCCAGTTCAGCGCACCACCAGTTTGATACTCAATAACGCGTGTCTCAAAAAAGTTTCGTTCTTTCTTCAGATCGATCATTTCTGACATCCATGGAAATGGATTCTCTTCATTTGGGAACATCGCGTCAAGTCCTATTTGCATACAGCGACGATTACAGATGTATCGGAGGTAGCCTTTGAACATCGGTGCGTTCAATCCAAGTACTCCACGAGGCATCGTATCTTCGGCATAACGGTACTCTAATTCGACTGCTTCTTCGAAGATGCTGCGGATCTCTTCTTTGAACGCGGAAGTCCATAACTGCGGGTTCTCCAGCTTGATTTGATTAATCAAATCGATACCAAAATTGCAGTGCATTGACTCGTCGCGCAAGATGTATTGGTACTGCTCAGCAGCGCCCGTCATTTTGTTCTGACGACCCATTGCAAGGATTTGCGTAAAACCAACATAAAAGAATAAACCTTCCATTACGCAGGCAAAAACAATCAGCGAACGGAGTAATTTTTGGTCATTTTCCAATGTGCCAGTCTTAAAATTCGGATCCGTGAGGACATCAATGTACGGAATTAAGAACTCATCCTTGTCCCGAATCGACTTCACTTCGTGATACGCGTTAAAGATTTCGCTTTGGTCTAAGCCCAAAGACTCAACAATGTACTGGTAAGCATGGGTATGAATTGCCTCTTCAAATGCCTGACGCAGCAAGTACTGGCGGCACTCGGGGGCAGTAATCTGGCGGTAAGTACCCAGCACAATGTTGTTTGCTGCCAAGGAATCGGCCGTGGTGAAGAAGCCGAGGTTACGCATAATGATGCGGCGCTCGTCATCGGTCAGGCCGTTCGGGTCTTTCCACAGGGCAATATCGCGGTTCATGTTGATTTCTTGGGGCATCCAGTGGTTTGCACAGCCCGCTAAATACTTTTCCCATGCCCATTTGTACTTAAATGGTACCAATTGATTCACATCGGTCGTGCCATTGATTACGCGTTTGTCGGCCACATTCACGCGGCGTGCTTCCGCATTACTATCGGCAACTGGGTTTGCTGCTGGCGCTACCGCCTGCGGTGCAATGGCTACCTGATCTGGCTGAGGCGCTTTCTGTGGCTGCACTGCTGGCTGCGGCGCTAAACCGACTTTAGCCAGTGCTGGCGCCACTTCTTCTTCCCAATTCAACATAGTTTTCTCCAAAATTCCATCGTTTTACTACCCGTAAGCAAATGGCTTACTGGCACGCTTCGCATTCATCAAATCCGGCGTCCCCTGGACGCATCGTGCAAACAGGGCCGTCGGCCGCTACTGCCGCTGCCGCCGCATCGGTACCATTAACGCCACCACCGCTAGACACTGAGTTGAGTTGACCGCTTGCCACGGTGGACTTTTCAACGTGGGTTGCTGCCATCGTGCGCAGGTAATACGTGGTTTTTAACCCACGCAACCAAGCCAACTTATAGGTGTCATCCAATTTCTTACCGGAAGCGCCGCCCATATAGATATTCAAGGACTGGGCTTGATCGATCCACTTTTGACGACGCGATGCTGCTTCCACCAACCAACTTGGCTCTACTTCAAAGGCAGTAGCGTAAATATCACGCAAATCCTGTGGCACACGATCAATCTTCGAGAGGGTGCCGTCAAAGTACTTCAAATCGGCAATCATCACTTCATCCCAGAGGCCGCGGTCCTTGAGGTCGCGAACGAGATACTCATTCACTACGGTGAACTCGCCGGATAAATTGGATTTAACAAACAAATTCTGGAAGGTGGGTTCAATGCATGCCGATACGCCAATAATATTGGAAATCGTCGCTGTTGGTGCGATGGCAACGCAGTTGGAATTGCGCATACCAAACTGCTTAATCCGCGCACGCAAACTATCCCAATTTAGGGTGGATGACATATCCACTTCCAAGTAGCCACCGCGCTCTTCTGCTAGCAAACGTACAGAGTCTTGCGGGAGAATGCCGCGATCCCACAACGAACCTTTGTAGCTACTGTAGGTGCCACGCTCTTCTGCGAGGGCATTCGAAGCCTGGTAGGCGTAATAGCAAACCGCCTCCATGGATGCATCGGCAAACTGAACCGCTTCATTGCTTGCATAGGGAATGCGTTGCATGTGCAAGCAATCCTGGAAGCCCATAATGCCAAGACCAACTGGGCGGTGCTTGAGGTTAGAGTTGCGCGCCTTAGCTACGGCATAGTAGTTGATGTCAATCACGTTATCGAGCATGCGCATGGCAGTAGCGATGGTCTTTTGTAATTTATCGTGATCGAGCACCATGCGGCCGTTTGCATCGGTTGTCATGTGGGCGGTTAAGTTCACCGAACCCAAGTTACAAACCGCGATTTCATCGTCATTGGTGTTGAGGGTGATCTCGGTACACAGATTGGACGAGTGGACTACACCGACATGCTGTTGTGGGCTACGGATATTGCAAGGATCTTTAAAGGTGATCCAAGGGTGGCCGGTTTCAAACAGCATGCCCAGCATCTTGCGCCACAGTTGCAGTGCAGGAATCTTGCGGGATGGCTTCAAGGCACCACTTTCGGCTTGCTTTTCATAGGCAACATAGGCCTCTTCAAATGCCTTGCCAAATTTATCGTGCAAATCGGGTGTATTGGATGGGGAGAACAAGGTCCAGTCCCCGTTTTCCATCACGCGCTTCATGAACAGGTCCGGAATCCAGTTGGAGGTGTTCATATCGTGCGTGCGGCGGCGATCATCACCGGTGTTCTTACGCAGCTCCAAGAATTCTTCGATGTCCAAGTGCCATGTTTCCAAATAGGCGCAGACCGCACCCTTACGCTTACCGCCTTGGTTTACAGCAACGGCAGTATCGTTCACTACTTTTAAGAACGGCACTACGCCCTGTGACTTACCGTTTGTACCTTTGATGTGGCTGCCGAGGGCGCGCACATTAGTCCAGTCATTGCCAAGCCCGCCAGCGAACTTCGACAGCAAGGCATTCTCTTTCAAGGCCTCATAAATGCCATCAAGGTCATCTGCCACTGTGGTCAAGTAGCAGCTGGAGAGTTGTGGGCGGGTTGTTGCGGAATTAAAGAGGGTTGGTGTGCTGGACATAAAATCGAATGTCGAGAGCACTTCATAGAACTCAATGGCACGGGCTTCGCGGTCAAGCTCATTCAAAGAAAGGCCCATGGCCACGCGCATAAAGAAAGCCTGTGGCATTTCAATACGGCGGTCTTCAATGTGCAAGAAATACCGGTCATACAGGGTTTGCAGGCCAAGGTAATTGAACTGCAAGTCACGATCAGCATTAAGAGCAGCAGCGAGGCGCGCCATATCAAATTCACGCATGCGGGGGTCAAGCAACTCAGCGCCGATACCCTCGTTAATGTATTTCGCAAAGTACGTGCTGTACTCCGCTTGCATATTGCCCTGTAATACCTCGTGACCCAAGATCTCTTTGCGGATCACGTGCATCAGGATCCGTGCGGTAACCTGGCTGTACGCGGGATCTTTTTCAATCAAGGTACGGGAGGCCAGGATGGCAGAGTCGTACACCTGCGCCATGGGTACGCCGTCGTACAAATTCTTGATGGTTTCAGTAATGATCGGGGTAGCATCAATTGCATTACCTAAACCTTCACATGCCGCCTGAATAACCGTACGCAAGGCGGCCATATCGAGGGGCTTGCTTACACCGTTATCCAGCACGGTAATGCCAGACTCTGCGAGCTGTGCTGCGGTTTGGGTCTCTGGTGCAGCCGCTTGCTGGCTTGCGCGTTCTTGATTGCGCTTTTCGCGGTACAAGACATAGGCACGGGCGACGTTGTGCTCGCCACTGCGCATCAGCGCTAACTCAACTTGATCTTGAATATCTTCGATGTGAAAGGTGCCGCCATTGGGGCGGCTACGCAGTAAGGCGCGAACGACTGCATGGGTTAATTGCTCGACCTGCTCACGCACGCGAGCCGAGGCAGCGCCCTGTCCACCATTCACCGCTAAAAATGCTTTGGTGACTGCAATTGCAATTTTGGATGGTTCAAATGCCACCACCGAGCCATTGCGTCGAATAATTTTGTAATCGGATAGCTGGGTTGCTTGAGCACCACCGACACCACCAGCAATAAATCCAGCAGATGGACTTTGGGTCATATTGGCAGTGGCATTGCCACCGGATTGTTGCCCTAATTGCGTCTCTGCTGCCGATTGGTTGGTATATGTCATAGCGCCCCTGCGTTTACCTAAGTTCGTGTAAGAAATGTCTTTTTAAAACAAGGATTTAACCTTATTTTGTAATTGTGTTTTTGGCAAAACAACACTACATCTAGTGTTTTTTTTGCACTTAGGTACTAAGTATAGGGAATTATTGCGTGTCGCGTATGCTTTTTATTACAAAAAATACCTAGTATTTGCCCTTATTTATATACGCAATATGAGGGTCAATTTTGGTGCAAATGCAGAGGGTGTCTTCGGTGTTGGCGGCTAATGTAAGCGAATGCTTACATACTTATAAACAGACCCCAAAAATCTAGCGTGATGCTACGCCGAAAGGTAATTTTTCGAGGGGCAATCTGTTGTCTTTTTGAAACCGTGCCCAATCAAACTGAACACCGGGATCGGTTTTTCGTTCTGGCGCAATGTCACTATGGCCAGCAAAACGCAAATCCGAGTTCTGGGATTGCAACTGCGTAATGAGCTGCTGCAAAGCTTGGTACTGCACTTCTTCAAAAGCCGTATCACCGTCGCCTTCAAGCTCAATCCCGATCGAAAAATCGTTGCAACGCGTGCGCCCTTCAAACTGCGATT
>DAIPIK010000039.1:0-8881 GCA_036770845.1 Polynucleobacter sp.
AAGTCACCTCATTTTCAACGCGAACCGTTTCAGAGCGCCACTACTGCATCGTCAAGGTTCGGAGCAAAGAGGGTATTGAGGGCATTGGATTTTGTTATGTGGGCAGTGCAGGTGGCGCGATTGCCAAAGTAGCGGTTGAGCAATTGCTCGCCAAAAAACTGATTGGTCAAAATAGCCATCGCTCCGAGGGCTTATGGATGGAGATGTACGATGAATCCATTCTGCAGGGCCGTGCGGGCTCGGTGATGCGTGCCATCTCAATTTTAGATACGGCTTTATGGGATTTAAATGCCCGCTCAGCCGGCTTGCCGCTGCACCAGTATTTGGGATCGGTTGTTGAGGATCGAGTTCCGGCTTACGCCAGCGGCGGCTATTACCTGGAAGGCAAAACTCCGGCTAAGCTCGGCAAAGAAATGGAGTCCTATGTCAAACAGGGCTTTAAGGCGGTCAAAATGAAAGTGGGCCGTCTTTCGCCGCGGGAAGAGGAAGAGCGGGTCCGGGCAGCGCGCATTGCAGTGGGCGATGATGTCTTGCTTACCTTGGACGCCAACAACGCATGGCGTGATTTACCCACTGCACTCGAGTACATTCGCCGCTTTGAAGATTACAACCCTTACTGGATTGAAGAGCCTTTCTCTCCCGATGCGATTGATTTACATGCTGCTCTCGCGCAGCGCACCACCATCAATGTGGCTACCGGTGAAATGGAGGCGGGTCGTTGGCGCTTTAGAGAGCTCATTGAGGCTGGCGGCGCATCGATTCTTCAATCGGACGCTGCGGTCTGCGGAGGAATCACCGAATGGCGCCGGATTTCAGCATATGCCGACTGCAAGGGTGTGACGGTCTGCCCGCACTGGATGCATGATTTGCATGCGCCGCTGGTTGCTGCAACACCCAATGCGCGCTTCGTGGAGTTTTTCTTAGATGATCAGGTGCTCAATTTCCGCAACTTAATTAACAAACAGTTGGCATTTAAGAACGGCGATTTGATTTTGCACAAAACCCCTGGATTGGGATTTGAGTTCGATGAAAAAGCCATTCAAAAGTACGCCGGTAAATCGGCTTGGAGCAAAATCAGCAAGTAATCGAGTTGCCTTGGCGATATGGCCAAGACCCACAAAAGAATAATGCCCGCATGTGCGGGCATTATTTTGATCGGAACATACCGAAGATCGAATGGGAGGATCCTTAGGCGATTGCCGGTGGCCGCTGACGACGGTTGCGAATGATTTGGGAGAGCAGAACCAAGCCAAAGCCGATGAATCCGCCAATGTCGGCCTCATTGGTTGGGTAAGCTAGCGCTACGCCAGATGCAATCATGACGATGCGCTCTACGCGATTGGTCTTCTCAATAAACCAGCCTTGCAAACCGCCGGCCAGACAAATAATTCCGGCAATGGCAGTAAATGTAATCCAGGCTATTTCACTCCAATTGGCTTGCTCAAGCGCAGCTGTAGAGCCCATGAGTAACAAACTAACACCCGACTTATCCAGTACAAACATAAAGGGAACCAAAATGGCTGGAGCAACGTATTTCCAAGACTGCAGTGTTGTTTTGTACGGATCACCCTTACAGATCGCCGCAGCGGCAAACGGCGATAGGGCAGTTGGTGGCGATACTTCGGAGAGAACGGCGTAATAGAAAATGAACATGTGCGCCGCAAATGCCGGCACACCTAAGTTAATCAAGGCGGGAGCTGCAATCACGGCGCAAATGATGTACGACGCCGTAACCGGTACAGCCAGGCCGACAACCCATACCACTAAGGCAGTGAAGATGGCGGTGAGCAGCAGGGAACCATCCGCATACTGAATCACAATCGAACTAAACTTCAGACCAAGGCCGGTGAGAGTAACGGTACCTACGATTAGGCCGGCGCCAGCGCAAGTGACTGCAATTGCTAAGACGCCAGTCGAGCCAGCGGCCAAGGATTTAGTGAGGTTGGAGTTGTAAAGGCCAGACAGAATCGGCATCTTTCCTTTAAACCAGGCGTAGGGAATGATCGCGGTATCTTCACGCAACATGCTGGTGAGAGCAGAGACCACAGTCGCAGCAAACACGGATAAGACGGGAGAAAAGCCCATCAGCATAAATACAACGATGGAAATCAAGGAGAAAAAGTGGAACCAATATTTTTTGGACAGCTGCCAAGCGCTCTCCGCAGATTCAAAATGAATGCTCTTCATTTTGTACTTGCGCACATCGATCTCAACCATGACAAATAAGCCAAGGTAAAACAAGATGGTCGGAATGCACGCCATCAAGAGCACATCCAAGTACGAAATCTTCAAAAAGTCAGCAATCAAGAAGGCAGCAGCGCCGAGTACTGGCGGCGAAATAATCGCACCAAGGCCACCTGCTGCTAGCAGGCCACCTGCGGCATTTTTTTCGTAACCGACTTTTTCGAGCATGGGGGCTGCAACCGAGCCGACCGTAACCGTGGTGGCCACACCGGAACCAGAGGGGCCGCCAAGCAGAAAGGAGGACAGCACAATGGTGCGACCTACGCCAGACGATTTGCCGCCCATGGCAGCAAAGGAAAAATCAATGAAGAACTTACCTGCGCCCGTAAATTGTAAAAAGGCGCCAAAGATCGTAAACAAAATAATGAGGGTAGCGGATACATCGATTGCAGTACCGTAAATGCCCTCGAGGGTCATGTACATGAAGCCAACGAGGCGATCTAAGTCATATCCTTTGTGGGTCCATGGCGCTGGTAAATAATTACCGAAGAGGGCATATAGCAAGAAACAAACGGTTACACCAACGAGAATCATGCCGTTCGTGCGGCGCACGCTTTCCAAAATAAGGAGAATTAAAGCGATACCAAAGTAAACGTCTTTGGGGTCGGGAGCAGTGTTGCGATCGGTGAAGTCATCGCCACCACTGAGGACGTAATACGAAATATAGACTGCGAGGAGACTAAAGATAATGTCCCACCACATCAACCGATTTTTAAACCGATTGGAAATAGGAAAACTCAGAAATACTAAAAATAGAACTAAAGCAACGTGCACAACCCGTAACTGGTGGGTTGGCACGATGTAATAGGCTGCATATAAATGAAACAAGGACATGCCAACAGCAACCAGGACTATAAATTTAGCCAATAGCCCCTTGTAGTTATTGGAGTCGCCTTCTTCTTGCTTAATGAAGGCGTCTAATTTTTCTTGTGTTGCTGAATCAATTGCAGCTTGGGTCATGTCCCTGCCTAATTTTCTGTCTTAAATTCAAACTACCTTACCGGCTAGGCAAATTAATTTACTTTGATGCCTTTTTCCTTAAAGTACTTCAAGGCACCTGGGTGATACGCAACTGGTGTTGAGCCTGCCTTTTGATTCTCGAGCTTCACATTGCGATACTCTGCGTGCGAACGAACGAGTTCCAACTGGTTATCAAAAATAGCCTTGACGATTTTGTAGGCTTCGGCATCCGACATGGCTGAGCTGACAACCAAAATATTGGCAACGGCAGCAACGCTGTTGTCTTTTGCCATGCCGCTATAGGTTTGCCTTGAGATGGTCGATGGGAAGTACAGGTTGCCATACTTTTTATTCATCGCTGGAACTTCAGCAGAGGTATCCACCATGACAATCTTCATGCCAGGGCTGTTGGCTAAATCGGTAACCGCTGCAGTTGGCAATCCACCAACCCAGAAGAATGCATCGATCTTGCGATCTTTTACGGCATTCACAGATTCAGCAACGCTTAAGCGCTCACGTTTCACGTCTTTGTTTGGGTCTAAGCCAGCTGCTTCTAAGAGACGGAAGGCCATCACTTCGGTAGCGCTGCCGGGTGAGCCAGTGCTAACACGCTTGCCTTTGAGGTCTTGCATGGTTTTAATGCCACTGGATTCCACGGTTGCAACGTGCATCAGGTTTGGATACAGAATCAATAAGGTGCGCAGATCAATTGGCTTGCCCTTAAATTTGTCTTCACCAGAGATGGCGTCTTTTGCAGCATCGGCCATTGAGAAGCCAACATAGGGTTTACCTGTACCAATTAATTTCAAATTATCGACAGAACCGCCAGTGACTTCTGCAGTCGCTGACATACCAGAGACGTGCTTCGACAAAACTGCTGCCAAACCACCGCCCATGGGGTAATAAACGCCGCCAGTACCGCCAGTGGCAATGGATAAGTTTTGCGCTTGAACGCTCATGCAGCCTAGGCTGAGCGTCAGTGCAAGGATTTTAAAGAGCTTCATTTTTTGTTATCTCCTAGTACGTTTTGTTAAGGGGTGTAGCAAGTAAACATTATATTTGGCAAAAATCCCATCAATAACTTAAAGACCTGGCATGGAGAAGTGAATTTGCTCCAATTCGGCGATCAATTTCTTTTGCTGATCGGCACCTAAAGGCACCAAAGGTGGGCGTATCCGCAACCAGTCGGCATCTTTGCTGTAGTGCGCTACTGCCGTCTTGAGGGCGGCAATCATCTGATACTTTTGGAAAATGGCGCGTACTTGATCCAATTCGGCTTGATGCTGGTCTGCGCCAGCGGCTTGCCAGTTTGCAGTCAAAGTGGCAATGGCCTTGGGGTTTACGTTCGCTGTTGCTGAGATGCAGCCGACGCCGCCAGCACGCATCGTGCGCATTAAAAATACTTCACTGCCAGCGTAGACTCGGAACCCTTCTGGAGCCAATACCTTAATTACGGACTCGGTATAAGCCCAATCGCCCGAGCTATCTTTCATGCCAATAACGGTATTAGGATAGGTCTTAACAAGGCGCTCTAGCAATGCCAGGCTTAATGAAATTTTGGTGACGGGTGGAATGTTGTAGATGTAAATTTGTAATTTTGGATCGCCCACCTTTTCAATTACCTCTGCAAAATAGGCAAATAAGCCATCATCGCAAATGTCTTTGTAATAGAAGGGCGGGAGCATCAAGACGCCGCCGCATTTGGCGTCCACGGCCGCCTTGGTCATTTGCACTGCTGCATCAATCGAGCAAGCGCCGGTACCGGGCATCATGTGCGCGGGATCTAGTCCGCCTTGAATGAGTTCATCCAGTACATGCAGCTTTTGTAAGGTAGAAATCGAATTGGCTTCAGAGTTAGTGCCAAAGACGGCATGACCAACGCCGTTGGCCTCAAGCCATTTGCATTGTTTCAGAAGCTTTTGAACATTGGGACTGCCATCCGCATTAAATGGAGTAATAACAGGCGAGAGGACTGCGGACAGTGAGGAAGGCTTGGGGGTCAACATGGGATCTCCGGTTTCTAGTGGATCGGTGTTAATAAAGGACGGTGGTTAAAAAATGCTTCTAAGTTATCAATTGCCAAACGGGTCATGGCTTGGCGTGTTTCACGCGTAGCGCTGCCGATGTGGGGGCTCAGCACCACATTATGGAGCGGGATGAAGGCGGAATTCAACTGGGGCTCGTTTTCAAACACGTCGAGTGCCGCTCCGGCGATGCGATTTTGCTGCAATGCAGAAATTAGCGCGGATTCGTCCACCACGCTACCGCGGGCAATATTGATTAAATAACCATTCGGGCCAAGGGCGTTTAAGACGCTGGCATCAATCATGCGCTCCGTTTCAGGGCCTCCTGGGCAGGTCAATATCAGCACATCGGCTACCTCGGCGAGCGCGACTGCGCTGCTGTAGAAGGTGTAAGCACTTTTTTTGGCGCTAGGCCCGGTATAGGCAATGGTGACGCCAAACGGCTCGAGGCGTTTGGCTAAGTCCTGGCCGATTCGCCCTAAACCTACGATGCCAACCGTTTTGCCGGCTAGGGTCGTTGTAATAGGGAAAGCTTGCTCTTGCCATGTGCCAGAACGGGCAAATAGATCGGCTGCGGGTAGGCGACGCAGCAAAGCGAAGAGGAGGCCGATGCCCAGCTCGCATACCGCATCATTGAGAACGCCCGGGGTCGTGCTTGCTTGAATGCCGTGGGCCTTGAGGTAATCCAAAGGAAGGTTGTCGTAGCCAACTCCGCAGCAGGCGATTACCTTCAGGCTTGGAATTTGCTCGAGCAAGCTCACGGGAATCGGGGTGTTGGAGCGCGTGAGGATCGCCTCATAGGAGCCGGCCGGAACCGATTCTTGGGGATTGGTTAAATGCACTGTTTTCAGGCTTCGGTTGATCTCCGCTTGCATAATTTCTGGAAACGAACCGACCTGCAACACCGAATTGACGGGGATCATGTCTCACTACTATTTTTATTGAAATAATGCACTATTGTAAGTGGATTTAACAAATTCACTACTATCACCGACCTACATCAACAGGAAACCCCCTTGAGCAATTCAGCAAACTCCAATGACAATCCAAGCGGTATGCGTAAGGGTTTAACCCGTTACGGTGATGCTGGTTTCTCCCTATTTCTGCGAAAAGCCTTCATCAAAGCCATGGGTTTTAGTGACAGCGCGCTCGATCGACCGATTATTGGCATTACGAATACGTTTAGTGATTTCAATCCATGCCATGGCAACGTGCCGCAAATGATTGAAGCCGCCAAGCGTGGGGTGATGCAAGCCGGCGGCATGCCCATGGTTTTTCCAACTATATCGGTGCATGAGTCCTTTGCTTTTCCAACCAGCATGTACTTGCGTAATTTGATGGCGCTCGATACCGAAGAGATGATGCGTGCTCAACCCGTTGATGCCGTCATCTTGATTGGCGGTTGCGATAAGACCATACCAGCGCAACTGATGGGCGCGGCCAGTGTTGATGTACCCGTCATCTCCATTCCAACTGGACCGATGCTGACCACAACCTATCAAGGCGATCGTTTGGGTGCTTGCACCGACTGCCGCCGCTATTGGGCCAAGTTCCGCGCCAATGAAATCGATCAAGCCGAAATTGATGCAGTCAATGAAAAACTCGCTCCCACTACCGGCACCTGCATGGTGATGGGCACGGCCAGTACTATCGCTTGCATGGTTGAGGCAGCCGGCATGAGTCTGCCTGGAACAGCAGCAGTACCGGCGGTGATGGCTGAACGCTTTCGCTTGGCTGAGTTAACGGGTCGCAGGGCAGTGGAATTGGCGCAGATGCCATCCGAGCAAGCATTAACGCCAGCACGCATCCTGACCTTAGAGTCCTTGACGAATGCCTTAACGGTACTGCATGCGATTGGCGGATCAACCAATGCCTTGATTCATTTCACGGCGATTGCTGCCCGTTTGGGCGTCAAAATTGATCTCGACGCATTCGATCGTTTGGGCCGTAATGTGCCAGTGCTGGTCGATTTAAAACCCAGTGGCATGCATTACATGGAACACCTCAATGAAGATGGTGGGCTCATGGCGGTCTTGCGTGAACTGAAGCCCCTTCTGTATTTGGATTGCATGACCGTCAGTGGCAGAACCCTGGGCGAAGAGATCGATGCTGCCCCCGTGACACGCAATCGTAAAGTCATACGGATTGCACAAGAGCCAATTTATCCCGTCGGTGGCCTCGCCATTCTGAAAGGCAATTTAGCGCCGCGTGGTGCTGTGATCAAACATTCGGCAGCATCGCCTGCTTTGCTCAAGCACCGTGGCCGCGCAGTAGTATTTAGTTCACTAGAAGACTTGGCGCTGCGGATTGATCAAGATGATTTGGATGTGACCGCAGATGACGTTTTGGTATTACAAAACGCGGGTCCAAAGGGCGCTCCCGGCATGCCAGAGGCGGGCTATTTACCAATCCCCAAAAAGCTTGCGCAGGCGGGAGTCAAAGACATGGTGCGGATCTCCGATGCCCGCATGAGCGGTACTGCATTTGGCACGATTGTGCTGCACATTACCCCCGAGTCGGCAGAAAATGGCCCGCTAGCGATTGTGCGTAATGGCGATGTCATTGAGTTGGATGTGGATGCACGTCGTATTCAGTTAATGGTAGATGATGCAGAAATTGCGCGTCGCCTTGCTGAATTAGCTCCGCCCGCCGTGCGCTTAAATATCCCCGCCACAGGCTACCGTCACCTTTACCAAACGACGGTGACGCAGGCCGATGTGGGTTGCGATTTTGATTTTATGGTGCCAGCGGCAACGCGTTCTGCACCATTACTTAAAGGAAAATAAGATGCTGTTTACTCCAGCAGAAACGAAGGTCGTCATTATCGGTGGCGGTACCATGGGCGCCGATGTTGCGGCCGTCTGTGCGCGTGGCGGTTGTGCTACGCAAGTAGTTGAACTGACCACCGAGCGCCGAGCGCACTTACCCAATTACTTTGCCAATGCCATGACCGAGTTGGGTTATGAACACCGCATTCATTTATTGACCGTGGCTGGCTCACTCGACGAAGTCGATTGGGCTGATGTCGATTTGGTCATTGAGTGCATACCCGAGCGACTCGACTTAAAGCAATCGCTCTTTGCTGAACTAGAAAAACGTGCCAAGCCCGAAACCGTCTTGGCTAGCAATAGTTCTAGTTTTCCGATTAGCGAGATTGCGGTTGGTCTCAAAACGGCAGCGCGCATGATTGGTTTGCATTTCTTTATGCCGGCGCACATCGTGCCGTGTGTTGAAGTTGTTTGTGGCGAGAAGACTGCCAAGATGGTTGCTGACAGTTTGTCGCGCCTCATGACTGCATGCGGTATGGTGCCCGTGATGGTGAAAAAAGATTTGCATGGGTTTTTGGCAAACCGCTTGCAGCATGCGCTCTCGCGCGAGGCGTTTTATCTGATCGACGAAGGCATTGCTACACCAGAGGATATCGATAAAGCCGTCCGCTTTGGGTTTGGTTTTCGCTACCTTGCAGCTGGCCCAGTGATGCAGCGGGATCATGCAGGCTTAGAGATTCATGCTGCGGCAGGGGCGAGTATTTATCCTTCACTCAATAACTCACCCAATATCGCTAACAGTTTGGGCGATCGCGTTAAAAGCGGCAAGCTCGGCATGAAGACTGGTGAAGGCTTTTTTGAATGGACTCCAGAAACCATTCGTGC
>DAIPIK010000040.1:0-8831 GCA_036770845.1 Polynucleobacter sp.
GGAAAATACTTTAAGGATCCTCGCCTCCACCAACTCTTTGGTCGCTACGCCACCTATTGCGGTTCTTCCCCTTTTTTAGCTCCGGCAACCTTAATGCTAATTGCCCAAGTTGAAATGGATGGGGTTTGGTCTGTGCGGGGCGGTATGGCTGAGATTCCAAAAGCGATTGCACGCTTGGCGCAAAGCAAGGGGGCGCGGATTCGTACTAATGCATCGGTACAGGCAATTCATCAGCAGCACAATCGCATTGAATCGATTGAACTCTCCGATGGCGAACGCATACCGGCAGACTATGTTGTCTTTAATGGCGATATCAATGTCCTGCGACAGGGCTTAATGGGCGCATCAATGCGTTCGGCTGTTTCCAATTCGATTCCAAGTAGCAGATCGCTTTCGGCGCTAACCTGGTCGATGAAAGTCAAAACTAGCGGCTTTCCATTGGTACGTCATAACGTCTTTTTTAATCGCCACTATTCCCATGAATTCACTGATATTTTCGAGCACAAGAGCTATCCCAATGAGCCCACCGTCTATGTCTGCGCTCAAGATAGAAGCGATAGCGGTGCTGCCTTAGAGCAGGAAGAGCGACTACTGTGCCTTGTCAATGCGCCTGCCATAGGCGATCATGAAATTAACCAGAAGGAAATCGACCGATGCGAGCAAACCGCATTTACCCTACTCAAGCAATGTGGTCTGGAGCTACAGGAGTCCAGCCACTCAACCATCCGAACATCGCCCACGGAATTCAATCGACTGTTTCCGGGTCGCGGGGGAGCCCTATACGGTCAAGCAACCCATGGATGGATGAGCTCATTCCAGCGCTCCAATGCGCTGACGCAAATCGAGAATCTCTTTCTGGTGGGCGGCAGCGTGCATCCGGGTCCGGGAGTGCCGATGGCCGCTTTGTCCGGTCGACAGGCGGTCGCAGCGCTGATGGCGCGCCGCAATTCAACCAAGCGGTAGATCCTGGTAATTACCTCTGGTGGTATGTTGATGCGCTGAGCGATGACGGACAGCATGGGATCAGCATCATTGCCTTTGTTGGTAGCGTCTTCTCACCCTACTATGCGTGGGCTAATCGTTCGCAGCCAGCGGATGCGAACGACTACTGCGCACTCAACGTGGCAATCTATAGCCCCGGTAATAAACGCTGGACCATGACCGAGCGCGGTGGCAAATGGGTGCAACGCGATCAACATACCTTCCAGATTGGCCCTAGCGCCCTCCACTGGAATGGCAACTGCCTCACTATTGAGATTGCCGAGCGCGCCATTCCATTTGGCCAAAAGGTCGCTGGCACGATCAAAGTCTATCCAGAGCAGCTATTTCAGTTCACTACGCCTTTGGATGATGCAGAAAAACACCGCTGGGGGCCGATTGCCCCATCGGCTCGCGTCGAGGTCAACATGCAACACCCCGCATTGCGTTGGCAAGGGCATGCCTACTTTGATTCGAATGAAGGGGATGAGGCGATCAGTGTGCCGTTTACGGAATGGGATTGGTCACGTGCTTCGATGAAAGATGGTAGTACTGCCGTCATATATGATGTGCGTCAAAAATCAGGGATTGAGCGGCTGATTGCAATGCGCTTTAAGCCCGATGGGAGTGTTGAGCCCTTTGAAGCTCCAGCACGCCAAGCCCTCAAGAAAACCGGTTGGCGCATCCAGCGCCACATGCGTACCGATGCCAATACCCTGGCTAGCACTAGCCAGCTCCTCGAAGATACGCCTTTTTATGCGCGTTCCATTTTGCAATCCACCTTACTCGGAGAGAAGGTGACGTCGATGCATGAAACGCTCAACGTACCACGCCTTGTAGCCACCAGTACCCAGCTGATGCTGCCATGGCGCATGCCACGCATACCCAAGATCTTTTCCTAAGGATGATGCTTTAGTTGTCTAGCCGATTTAAGCAGCAGCCTTTTCTGGCTGCATAAAGGCATCGTAGTTTTGAATGCGGCGGCGCTCTACGCGCTCCATTAAGTTAATCACCCAAATCATGCGATCCTCAATCGATCCCTCGTAGTGGGCATGCGGATCATTGGGTAAAACTGCCTCTACCAAAAACTGCAGCTCTGCAATAGGTTCGTGTATTGCGTTTAATTTAGGGCTGTAAATACCGGCCATCAGGGCCTGACCCATCAACAGCAGTTTTTTGGAAAATGGCACTACCGCACGGTGGTTAATTGAATTCATACCGCGGCGCTCGACTTCACGACCGATTTCGCAATAAATCAAACGCGCTGCTGAAATAGCCGCGCGGCAATTGCGGGGTAGTCCGGCAACTCCGGCAATGGAGCGCTGATACATGGCATCGGCAGTCTTTAATAAACGTGACACAACGGACCCAAGCGCTTCAGTGAATACAGGATCTTTGAGCCAGGCATCGGGATCAATTCCGGCTTCGCGCATCCAGCTTCGAGGTAAGTACAGCCGGCCATTGCGAGCATCCTCGCCCACATCGCGTGCGATATTGGTCAATTGCATGGCCAAACCCAGCTCACACGCACGCTGCAGTACGACTGGATCGCGCACGCCCATGATGAGGGTCATCATGACACCAACCGTAGAAGCAACGCGAGCGCCATAGGCTTGTAAATCTTCAATGGTTTCATAGCGACGGCCATCGCGATCCCACTCGAATCCCTCAATGAGGGCCTCAAGCAAAATCTTCGGGATGCCAAATCGCTCCACTACCAATGCAAGGGCACGATCCGCAGGTACATCAATCGGATCTTGCTTGTAAATTCGAGCGAGCCGCTCTTGGATTTGAGGGATTACATCAGCGCTTGCATTCTGATCGTCTACCAAGTCATCCAATAGGCGGCAAAAGGCATACAAAGCAGTTGCCGAGCTACGAATATTACTTGGCAAAATTTTAGAGGCAGCAAAGAAGGATTTAGACCCGTCTTTCATGAGTTCAGTGCAGGTGCGTAAATCCAGTTGAAAGCCAAATTCAGCGGTAATGGCGCGGACTGTATTAAGTTGCTGCATGTCTGGCCTGATTTAGGTAGGTATTGACTACTGGCTCAATGACTGAATCAAATGCTTTTGCTGAAGAAAGCACTCCTGGAATACCCGCCCCAGGATGAGTGCTTGCGCCAACCATATACAAACCAGCAATGTCTTCGCTGCGATTGTGTGGCCTAAACCAAGCGCTCTGCGTTAGCAATGGCTCAAGACCAAATGCAGCGCCTTTATGTGAGAGCAAACGGTCTTTAAAGTCTTGCGGCGTCATCATGAATGACTCGGTGATATTGGCTTGCAAATCGGGCATTACCGTACTTTCCAGCATATTGGCTATGGCCTGGCGATACGACTCTGCCGTCGCCTGCCAGTCGGTTCCACTATCCAAATGGGGTACTGGAGACAAAACATAAAACGTATCGCAGCCCTCGGGGGCCATCGATGGATCGGTTGCCGTTGGGCGATGCAAGTACAAACTAAAGTCTTTTGCTAAGTGATGCTTTTTAAAAATATCATCTAAAAGTGTCTTATAGCGTTCACCCAGAAGCATCATATGGTGTGGTATTTCGGGGTACTTTTTCTTGGTTCCGAAGTACCAAACGAACAAGCTCATGGAGTACTTGCCGTTATCGACTTTTTTATCCGTCCATACTTTGCGGTATTTAGCATCAACTAAATTCTTATAGGTCCAAGCGGTATCGGCATTTGACACCACTAGATCGGAATACAGCACCTGGCCATTTTCTAAGGTAACGCCAGTAACTTGATTATTTTCGATGTTTATTTTACGGACAGTGGAGTTGTAGCGAACCTCAACACCCTGCTCGTTAAGTAACTTAACCAATCCCTGAATCAGCTTGCCAGTACCGCCCATGACCGAATGTACACCCCATTTGCGCTCTAAGGCATTGATCAGGGAATACACCGCCGTCACTGAGAAAGGGTTACCGCCAATCAGGAGCGGATGAAAGCTCATTACCTCGCGCAGCTGTGGATTTTTAATGTGCTTCGCGACCAAGGAATACAAATTATTCCACGCGCGCATCTTGACAAGGCTTGGAAAAGCTTTTGCTAGGTCGATCAGATTCTGAAAACAGAAATCGCCCAACTCTTCAAAGCCTAACTTGTAGCATTTTTCCGCCTCTTTTAGAAAGCGCTCATAACCCGGTAAGTCAGATGGCTCAAATCTAGCCACTTCTGCACGCATTTTTTCTGGGTCGCCAGTGTAATGAAAGATCCGCCCATCGGCAAAGCGGACTTGATAAAACGGATCCATGAGGCGCAAATCAATGTCGTCTTTCATGTCACGACCGCATAGAGTCCACAACTCTTCCAGCAAAAATGGAGCGGTAATGATGGTGGGGCCGGCATCAAAGGTATAGCCATTGCGGCGATGCACATAGGCACGACCGCCGGGTGAATCGAGGCGCTCAAGCACCGTTACCTCGTACCCTTTTACTGCGAGTCGTATAGCAGCCGCTAAGCCGCCAAAGCCACTGCCAATCACAATGGCCCGAGCCCCTGTCTTTTTAGCGCCGCCTAAAACAGCCAGCTCGGGTATCTTAAAACGATCGACCTTTTGGTCCATCTCTAATCCTTCATGATTGGCGGCGCTTGAAAATCAAACCCGCCTACTTCTTTTGTGCGACTGCCAGTGGTTTTCCTGTAGGTGGTCCAACTAAGTAAGGGTAGTCTTTCAACATACTTTTACCTAAGAGGGGCTTGTTAACACCTTGATGGCAAGTAGCGCAATTGGCCTTTGCTACATCCCCATCGGGTCCTAAGCGGTGCGGAGGAAAGAGGGGCGTAGTGGGCACAATGTAATTACTGTTCACATCCTTCACCATCTGAATACCATGCCATGCTTGGGCCCGTTGTGGAGGACTTTCTTCCCACTCCGCAAATGCCCTGGAGTTATGGCAGTAGGTGCAATTGACACCCAAAGCATTCGATTGATGAATCATCACAGCAAATACGGATTCCGTTTCTTGGATCGATTTCACATGACCCGTTGGCAATGCAGTCGGCCCTGTAATCCGTGCGGCGTCCTTACCCGCTAAGAAATAACTCGAAAAGGGTTGGTTTGGTAAAGAGGCGTAACCAACGGCAGGCAAAGGCTGATTCTGTCCATTGCGATTACCCAGCATGCCGCCTTTTTTCTTTTCGGCAGTCTCAAACCATACTTCCTTTGGTACTGGATTACCGCGATGGCAGGTATAGCAGGTCACACCGGTATCTTTGACGTGGGCATTCCAGTTAGAATTAATGTTTTGCGTCATCTGAATCATCGTTCGCGCAACATTTTTGGTGTAAACCGAATCGTCGGCAAAGTTCTGCACGTTGTGGCAATAGCCACACCCTTCTTTTGGCGCAATCCACGATGTCATCGCGACCATAAAGGTAGTGAACTGAGCCTCACTCAGATTACCTAGTACCTTCACGTTCTTATACACCGCGCTGGCCTTGGGTCCATCTGCTGGAGCTGGGACACCCGGAGGTGCCACATTTTCAGCCGCTAACTTTTCTTGAGTGCGGGGATTATTGATTTCCACCATCGCTGTGCCGCGGAAACCGGTTTGCTTAGCATCAATCGGTGGTCGCTCACAGCCCGTTAACAGGACTGCCGAGGCGAGGCCTAACGTGATCAGTAATTTATTTAATCCGGCTTTCATTATTTTGCTCCCTGAATAGCGGTGGGTGCCATCGGCGCACTCAGTGCTGGATCAGCAACGACCTCAAAATAGGCGGGGTATGCCGGAGCAATGCCGTGTTTGACGCCCCACAGATACCAGTTATCAACTACGGTACCCGTTAAGAGGATGCCAATGCCGCCTGTGATTGGGGTCAGTACCGCAAACCACCAAGCCCAACGGTGAATCGATTCCATCGTCGCATTAAATCCCATGGTCCAGCGCCAGAACAGGCCGGCACGCTCAGACGCAGTTCCACGATCGACGATTTGCTCGATTTCACGCTCACCGCCAAAACGACTTACAGCCAAGATAGTTGCGCCGTGCATCGCAAAGAGCAATACCGAGCCATACAAGAACACAATCGATAACATGTGGAAGGGGTTGTAGAACAAATTACCGTAGCGAATAGAAAAGGCTGCAGTCCAGTCTAGGTGAGAGAAGATGCCAAATGGTACTGCCTCACTCCAGCTACCCATCAGCACAGGGCGAATCAAGCCCAGCACTAAGAACAACCAAATGGCGGCGGCAAATGCCCAAGGCACGTGCGTTCCCATACCGAGCGCAATCGCACGGCGATAGGTTCGATACCACCACAACATAATTGAAATGGTTGTGAATAAGCCAGCGATTAACCACCAACCACCTTCATTCATTGGCGGAAAGGTCAGACCATATTTAGGTGCAGGCGGATCAAGTGATAACCAAAACAATTGGCGCACAAATTGAATCGGATTCCAATCAACCTGGGCCAGCATATTAAAGCCAATCATGACAAATGCAGCCAGGCCAAACATCAGGGATGCAAGGCCGAGTCGACCTAAATAGATTGGCCCGAGTTGCGCATTGCCAATAAGGCCCATGAGATAGCTAAAGCCAAATGGCTTAGTACGCTCGCGCATATCGTATGCATTGATTGGTACCCCATGACTAGCGGGTCCAGTGACTTGAGTTTGGGTAAATAAATTTTGATATTCCATCATGTTCTCCGCTATTAGCTCCAGATGGGCAAGTTAAGCCACCATGTCCACCATTCAGGCCATCCTTTAGTCCAGAATGGGCCGCTAATCACAATACAAACTGCACTCCAAAAGCCTGCTGATAAAGCTAAAAATAAACCAACCCGATGAATTCCTAAGGTACCTACGGAGTAACCAATAATGTCCCTGAAGAAGGTATCTTCATGCTCTGGCGTTTTTACATTGTGACCAGGCTGTGGATTGGTTGATGACAATATCAAAGCACCGTGCAAAGACAGCGCCAGTGTTGTTGTAAAGAAGAAGGTAACCGCGATCATATGTGCGGGGTTGTAATGAAAATGCAGGTACTGGTACCCGGTATTGGAAACCCAATCCAGATGACTCAAGATGCCATAGGGGAAGCCATGGCCCCAAGCGCCCATTAAGACTGGGCGAATCACCACTAAGGTGAAATACGCAAAGATCGCCATACTAAAGGCAGCGGGAACGTGGAGCCCCATGCCGAGCTTGCGGCAAATTTCAACCTCTCGGAGAGCCCAGGATATAAAAGCGCCGAGAGCACAGATGGTGATGATTTGCCACAAACCACCCTCCATCATCGGTGCCGGCCCCAGGCCATACTTGAGATCCGGAGGGGCAATGTTTATTTGCCAAATATTCCAAACCCCTGATTGGGCTGCGCCCCACAGTATGAGCGCGGTTCCGAGGAAGGTAAAAAAGATGGTAGTGACACCAAAAAATCCAACATAGAATGGCCCAACCCAGAAATCAAAGAGATCTCCGCCGATTAAGGTACCACCGCGTACGCGGTATTTCTTTTCAAAATTGAGCATAGCCATTTATGCACTCCTTACAAAACGAGATAACACTCGTCTCTAATTAATCTGTCGTAAGCAGGTAACTATCGCTAGGTACCCACTTACGCCGGTACAACAATTACTTCTTGGAAGCTGCAACCGCAGCTTTGTACTCCGCCTGACTCAAGCCATCGAGCCATTTGTACTGAGTTGTGCTCAATAGAATCAAATGAATCATTGCGGCCAAAGCAAAGAGAAAAACGCCCTGCGCAACCATCGCGCGTAGTGGGTCGTATAGTTTCCAAATTCTCCACATAATGTTTCTCCTAATTTAAGTAAGACATAAAGCTATAAACGCCACTTTCGACAGTCTTAAAAAAAGATGTGCTGTCTGAGCTTCCAAACAGCCAGCTTTTTTGAGATGCCGGCAAAGCAATCGTTAACAAGGCAACTCCAAAGATCACTACATAACTGATCAAAAAAATAAGCTTGAATGACAATCTGTCATTCACCAAATTTTTATTAAAAACTTCTGTATTTATCTTCATGATTCACCTCTTCACTTTATTTTCTAAAACTTAATTACTGCTACTTAAAAAAACCATGGACGCCACGCCCATACGAGGATGTGCGCAACGACGGCGATTGCAGAAAATCCGAGAAGACCTTGCACATAAAATGCATGGAATTCTTGAGCCTCTGCATCGGTAAGCCCAGATATAGATCTGTTTTCACTCATGATGAATACTCCTTAAGACTGACCTTGCGGTCTTTTCTACATCACCCCTGTAGATTTGGGGATACGGCATGGTGGTGCCATATTGGGACTGCCCGAACATCAGGCAAATGGGTTGCGACTTCATCATGCTGTCTCCATTACGCCGAGTGACGCTTTGGATTTATTCACACAATCTATGGTGACTCGCTCTAGATTTCCGCTACGAGCCTCACGCTCGGACATATCACGCAGGCGCTTTGCCACGGAGATCTGGGTTAAAACGGGCTGACCGCTAATTAAGCGATTCAGTAATAACTGCGCCTCCACATCCCAAGGCATGGCATGGATTGCGGTTTGTAAGCGGGCTGGGGTAGGATCCACCTTATCCATTTCAGTGCCCAAGGGCAGAATATGAAAGAGTGCATCAAACAGCGCATTGCATACTTCTTGAATTAAGTAAGCTGCTCCCGAATAGCCCATATAGGGAGTCCCGGTATGCCGACGAATAATGGCCCCTGGGAAGGATGCAGGAATGTAGGAGCAGCGCGCATTGACTTCACTGGCATACATCCGTTCGTTGTAACTGCCAAACAAAACGAGTGGCGTTTTCTTTTGCACTAAATCACGAATTGCGCTGTTGTCGGTTTTTTGACCGGGCATCCGCGACACTGCAAAGTTAC
>DAIPIK010000041.1:0-8814 GCA_036770845.1 Polynucleobacter sp.
GAATAAGCCATATAAATTATGGTTAATTAATTATAAACGCATTATTAAATAAATGAATGGAATTTAATAATAAAGTTAACGGTAAGGGGATAATTCGTAAAACTATTTATATAAGATTAATGCTTATTAATTACAAGATTTAATACATAATCGTTATAAATATTATTATTTATTTCAGATTGCCGAGAATAGTTAGCGGCGCATCATAAAACTACCTAAAGCCTTGGCGGTAACTACGCCTGACTCATTAATAACCTCACCCTCGCAGTAGTTGATGTTTTTGCCTGCCTTGAGGAGTTTGCCCTCAATAATCAGCTTGCCAGTGGATGGGCGCATAAAACTGACAGTCATGTCGATTGTCACCATGCCTTTGGCATCGGGATGAACGCTCCGAGCGGCCGCAGCCATGGCGAAGTCAAGCAAGGTCATGCTAAGTCCCCCATGACCCACCTGAAAGCTATTGAGATGCTCTGGTCGTAGGTCTAAGCAAATGCGGGACTTACCGTTCTCAGCGAAGTCTGGAACCACGCCAATGAAGTCGAGGAATGGAATGGTGAGCCCAAAATACGATGTGGGCTGGGTTTGGGAGAGGCTCATGAATGTGCTCGCAAAAAGGCGAATGAAGAAGATCGATGGTCGGGGCGAGAGGATTTGAACCTCCGACCACATGCACCCCATGCATGTACGCTACCAGGCTGCGCTACGCCCCGACTGAAACTAAAATTGTAGCAGTTGCTTATTTGGCAAACAGACGATCTGGCTGGGCCATTGCCTTGAATTCGATGGCATTACCCGATGGGTCTAAGAAGAACATGGTGCCCTGCTCACCGACCTCGCCCTTAAACCGAATATAGGGCTCAATCACAAACTCAACGCCCGCTTTTTTGAGCTTATCGGCCATGGCTTCCCACTCGGGCATGGATAAAACAATTCCAAAATGCCGAACAGGGACTTTTTTTCCATCCACATCGGAATGAACGTCATTGATAGCCTCACCGTGCGCTAAATGAGCGACGATTTGATGACCAAATAGATTGAAATCAATCCATTCATCCGAGCTGCGGCCTTCAGGGCAACCCAAAAGACCGCCATAAAACTGACGGGCAGAATCCAAATTATCTACTGGAAAAGCCAAATGAAATGGGTGCATTGCGTTCTTTCTGGTTTGGTTATTTACTGGAGAGCATATGCAAGATTGACTCAAGCTCATCACGTAGCTTGAGTTCGCCACGGACCTCATCAAGACGGTTGCGGGCGCCGCTAATGGTAAAACCCTCTTCATAGAGAAGCGCTCGAATCTTGCGGATGAGAATAAGCTCGTGGTGCTGATAATAGCGGCGGTTGCCACGGCGTTTTTGCGGGCGGAGCTGAGCAAACTCTTGCTCCCAATACCGCAGGACGTGTGAGCGTACTCCGCAGAGTTCGGCTACTTCACCAATCGTGAAATAACGCTTGGATGGTATTGGTGGCAGCTGAGAGACCAGCAGCACCAACCCAGAATCAAGCTCCGTTTTCTCGAGCATGAGACTCGACCGCATCTTTGAGTTTTTGACTGGCGTGGAATGTAACCACGCGGCGCGCCGCAATCGGAATCATCTCGCCTGTTTTCGGATTACGGCCTGGCCTTGCTGACTTATTGCGCAACTGAAAGTTGCCAAAACCAGAAATCTTCACCTCGGTACCGACTTCAAGCGACTCCCCGATGCGATCAAAGAAAGCATCGATCATGTCCTTGGCTTCGCGTTTATTCAAACCCACTTGATCAAATAAGGCTTCCGATAGTTCGTTTTTCGTCACAGTCTGATTGCTTGCATTCATGAGGGGCTCTTATCTATTTCAAATGGCTTAACTATTATGACAATGTCTGATTTCAGTGTAGCAATATTTTTTAGCGTAGCCGAGCATTGCAGCTCTTTTGCAGTGCGCTGAGCAATGCTGCAATTGCAGCATCGATTTGCGCATCCTGCAATGTTTCCGCTGGATTTTGTAAGGTAATACGAAACGCCAGGCTTTTCTCATCCGCAGCCATACTGCTACTACCGGCCCCAGGCCTAAACTCATCAAAGACTTCAATTTGACGTACCAAGGTCTGTCCGGCAGCGGCCATGGCATCCAGCAAGGTTTGCGCCGCAATAGATTGCTTGACCACCACAGCTAAATCACGCTGCACTGCAGGGAATTTACTAATCTCCGTTGGCGCTGGTAAGCCAATTTCAGCAAGCACATCCCAATCGCATTCGAATAGAACGGGCGCCTGGGGTAACTCATAAGCCTGCTGCAAAGCTGGATGCAATTCACCAATCCACCCAACTGGAATAGTCTGATTGCCTGCTTTGAATGCAATCTGAGCTGATCGACCTGGATGCAGCGCTGGATGTACAGCAGCAGCAGTAATAAACTGCAGCGGAGCAAATGCACTTTCCAGATCGCCCTTCACATCAAAAAAATCAACCGCCCTACTTTTGCTTGCCCACTGTTCAGGCAAGGCCGATCCATACGCTAAACCACCCACGCGACGGGGCTGATCGTAACCCGCAACTATCCCTGGCGCGTCTGTTTGCGAGGGATTGCGCATAAATACGCGACCAATCTCAAAGAGACGAACGCGATTACTGCCGCGGTTGAGGTTAGCCCGTAGATTGCCCAATAAACCACCCCATAGGGTGCTTCGCATCACGGCGTACTGATTGGCAATGGGGTTACGCACTTGAATGGTTTGGCTTTCATTGCCTTGATGCATTGACAAACGCACTTCACTCTCGCGATCGGTAAATCCAAAATTGACCGCCTCCTGATAGCCTGCCTGTGCCAGAGCCCGGCGTAGGCGGTGAACACCGCGGCGTGCCTCCGGCGGAGCGCTCATCTTCAATGTGGCTGTCGGCGGATGGTCTGGAATATTTTCAAAGCCATAAAGACGCGCAACTTCTTCGATTAAATCCTCTTCAATCTCAATATCGAAACGGTAGCTGGGTGGCGTCACGACAAATACAGCCTTAGCAGCATCAGCGCCGTCATTGACGGTAAATGCAAAGCCAAGCCGTGTGAATACATCACTCACAATCGCTGTTGACAAGGGAATGCCAATTACGTCGATTGCGCGCTGCAGACGCAAGCGAACTGGCTTACGCTCCGGCAATTGCGTAATCTGATCCGAAATGGGGCCAGCTTGACCACCGCATACATCCAAAATCAGGGAAGATAAATACTCGAGCTGCGTAACGGTAGCAGCAGGATCAACGCCGCGCTCAAAGCGGTGGCCTGCATCCGTTGTGAAATTGAATCGCCGTGCACGGCCTTGAATTGCAGCGGGCCACCAAAATGCAGCCTCAACATAAATATTGACTGTGTCATCACTCACGGCAGTGGCGTTGCCACCCATAATGCCAGCCAGACTCACCGGCCCCGTACTGTCGGCAACCACACCAACCCCTTGAGCCAATTGATTTGATACGTCACCTTGCACAATTGGATTTAGCGTTTGCTCGTTTAACAGCGCAATCGACTCACCAGGCTTTGCCCAGCGCACCTGCAAATCACCCTGCAATTGATCGAGATCGAACACATGGGTCGGTTGACCCATTTCCAGCATGACGTAATTCGATAGATCGACTAAAGGCGAAATACTCCGCTGACCTGCATGGCATAAACGCTGAATAATCCAATCCGGTGTTTTGGCTTTTGGATTAACGCCGCGAATCACGCGGCCTGCAAAGCGCCCACATAAATCCGGGGCATCAATCTGCACCTTTACGGTATCTGTAATCGCAGCAACCGGCGCAGTCCATGTTGGCCCGCACAATGGCGCGCCTGTAATCGCGGAAACTTCACGTGCTAACCCCAAAAGCGATAAACAATCGGCTTTGTTGGGTGTCAGCTTGATAACGTAGATCTGATCATCGAGTTCAAGGTATTCACGAATATTGGCACCAACAGGCGCATCGAGTGGCAACTCCAGAATGCCCTCATGATCATCCCCAAGCCCGAGCTCACGACCTGAGCAGAGCATGCCCTGACTTTCAACACCGCGTAACTTACCGACCTTGATTTGGAATGGCTTACCACCCTCTTCTGCAGGGGGAAGCAGAGCGCCTACCAAGGCGCATGGAATCTTGATGCCCACACGGGCATTGGGAGCGCCGCACACAATTTGCAATTCACTCCCAGTGCCGGCATTGACTTTGCATACCCGCAAACGATCGGCATCCGGATGCTGCTCTGCCGACAGGATTTCAGCAACAACGACCTGTGAAAATGGCGGCGCCACGGAATACTGCTCTTCAACCTCGAGGCCAGCCATCGTCATCGCATGGCCCAGCGCTTTGCTGTCCAGTGCTGGGTTGACGTACTGACGGAGCCAGGATTCAGAGAATTGCATGGGCTAGATCAATTTCAATTTGAAAGAATTAAGCAGGGAACTGCGCCAAAAAGCGCAGGTCGTTATCAAAGAACAGGCGTAAATCGTCGATGCCATAACGCAGCATCGTCATGCGCTCAAGACCCGAGCCAAATGCAAATCCAGTGTAACGCTCTGGATCAATGCCCATATTACGTAATACATTCGGGTGCACTTGCCCTGCCCCTGAAATCTCCAGCCAACGTCCTGCTAATTTGCCGCTCGCAAACGCCATATCGATTTCAGCGGACGGCTCAGTAAATGGAAAATACGACGGACGAAAGCGCACCTCTAAGGCATCGGTCTCAAAGAAGGTCCGCAAGAAATCGGTGTACACACCCTTCAGATCGGCAAACGAAACTTTTTCCGCAATCCACAAACCTTCTACCTGATGGAACATGGGCGAATGAGTAGCATCACTATCCACGCGGTAGGTTCTGCCTGGGGCAATCACTTTAATGGGCGGCATTACTGCCGCGCCCGCATACTTCTTAACGTGCTCACTGGCGTAACGCACTTGAATCGGGCTGGTGTGGGTACGCAGCAGTAAAGGCTTGCCGCTAGAATCGGCGCCATCAATGTAAAAGGTATCTTGCATCGATCGCGCGGGGTGATTTTCAGGACTATTGAGCGCTGTGAAATTAAACCAATCGGTTTCGATCTCGGGGCCATCGGCAACATCAAAGCCAATCGAATGAAAGATCGCCTCTACCCGCTCCCAGGTTCGCATGACCGGGTGCAGACTACCTGCTGATTGTGCGCGGCCTGGAAGGGATACGTCGATGGATTCAGCAGCAAGACGCGTTTGCAATACCGCATCCGCCAAAGCTTGACGGCGTTCTTGCAGCGCAGCCTCTACCGCAGATTTAACTTGATTGATTAATGCGCCAGCACTTTTGCGTTCTTCAGGCGACATAGCGCCGAGCGCTTTTAGACGCTCAGTGAGAACACCTGATTTACCGAGGTACCTGGCTTTCGCATCCTCTAAGGCTGCTGCATCAGCAGCCTTAGAGAAATCGCGTTTGGCATCCTCGACAATGGGGTCGAGAGAAACCATTTCAGCTTGTTATTAAGCTGTGGCGTTAACGACGGATTTAATCCGCGTGACCAAAGCGGCAAATGCCTCTTTGTCCATGATCGCCATATCGGAAAGCACTTTGCGATCGAGTTCGATCTCCGCTTTCTTCATGCCGTTCATGAATACGCTGTAACTCAGGTCATGCTCACGTACTGCAGCGTTGATACGCGCAATCCACAAAGCACGGAATACCCGCTTTTTGTTACGGCGATCGCGATAGGCGTATTGGCCTGCGCGCATGACCGCTTCTTTAGCGACACGAAATACGTTTTTACGACGTCCACGATAGCCAGTTGCGGCATCGGTAACTTTCTTATGACGGGCTCTTGCTGTAACCCCACGTTTGACTCTTGGCATTGAATTCTCCTAAATTAGTCTGAGGTTAAGCGTACGGAAGCATCGAGCGAATCGACTTGACGTCGGCTTTCGCTACTTCAGTGGAGCCACGCAAGTGACGCTTGTTCTTGGTTGTTTTCTTCGTGAGGATGTGGCGTTTAAATGCCTGACCTCGCTTGATGGTGCCGCCTGCGCGGACCGTGAAGCGCTTTTTGGCGCTACTCTTACTCTTCATTTTGGGCATGAAGTTCCCCTTCTTTCATTCGCACTACCTAGGTGATAACCGACGGTTATTCTTCCTGTACCTAGCAGCACTTCAAACTGCCAGCGCCTTGCGGCGCCTCCCTACAAAAAACTAAACGACTTAAGCCTTGGCTTTACGGATTGGTGCTAGCACCATCACCATCTGCCGACCTTCCATCTTCGGAAACTGCTCAACTTGGCCATGCTCTTGCAAGTCCAACTTCAAGCGTTCCAACATCCGTACTCCGATTTCTTGGTGGGCCATTTCGCGACCCCGAAACCGCAGCGTAATCTTTGTCTTATCGCCATCTTCTAAAAAGCGGATCAGATTGCGTAGTTTCACACCATAGTCACCATCATCGGTACCCGGGCGAAATTTCACTTCTTTCACCTGAATCACCTTTTGCTTCAGCTTGGCTTCATGCTGACGCTTGGCTTCTTGGTACTTGAACTTACCAAAGTCCATCAATCGGACTACAGGTGGCTCGGCTGTCGGAGCAATCTCAACCAAATCGGTTTCTTTCTCTTCTGCCAAAGCCAAGGCTTCGTTCAACTTAACTACACCGAGGGCTTCCCCATCGATTCCAACCAAACGCACTTCAGGAGCAGTTATTTCCCGATTAATGCGTTGCAATTTTTCAGTAGCGATCTTCTAATTCCTTCATCAAAAACAATAAAAACCGTCATCCCCCGAGCTTAATTCAGCTCCGGTCCGACCTTCTGGGATATATCCTGCTGGAGTCGGGCAACGAATGCGTCTAAAGGCATTACGCCTAGATCCACTCCGCCACGGGCACGAACGGCTACCGTATTACTTTCACGCTCTTTATCGCCAACAACGAGCAGATAAGGGAGCTTTTGCAATGCGTGCTCGCGTATTTTATACGTAATTTTCTCATTTCGCAAATCCGCATCCACTCTAAACCCTTGTTTTTTCAGCAATTGCTGGACTTGCTGGGCATAAGCGGCTGAATTTTCTGAAATATTGAGGACCACCGCCTGGGTTGGGGCCAGCCAGACTGGCATGTTTCCAGCGTGGTTTTCGATCAAAATCCCAATAAAACGCTCAAGGGAGCCCACAATTGCCCTATGCAACATCACCGGAACCTTGCGGGTATTGTCTTCCGCGACGTATTCCGCGCCCAAGCGAGCGGGCATGGAGAAGTCCACCTGCATCGTGCCGCACTGCCAAGAACGCCCGATCGAGTCTTTTAAGTGGTATTCAATCTTGGGGCCATAAAAAGCGCCTTCGCCCGGCAATTCTTCCCAGGTTTGGCCGGATGCCCTGAGGGCGCCGCGCAAGGCTTCCTCGGCTTTATCCCAAATGGCGTCATCGCCCACGCGCTTAAGAGGCCTTAAGGCTAACTTCACGTCCACCTCAGAAAAACCAAAATCAGCGTACACCGCCCGAACCGCCTTATCAAAGCTGGCTACCTCCGACTGAATCTGGTCTTCGGTACAGAAAATGTGACCGTCATCCTGAGTAAAGCCGCGCACCCGCATTAAGCCATGCAGCGCACCAGATGGCTCATTGCGATGGCACTGACCAAACTCACCGTAACGCAAGGGGAGTTCACGATAACTATGTAGGCCTGAGTTAAAAATCTGCACATGTCCGGGGCAGTTCATGGGTTTGAGTGCATACGAGCGATTCTCTGATTCGGTCGTAAACATATTCTCTTTGTAGTTTTCCCAATGGCCTGATTTTTCCCACAGACCTCGATCTAAAATCTGCGGCGCCTTCACCTCGTGATAGCCCTCATCTTGGTAAACCTTGCGCATGTACTGCTCAACCGTTTGCCAAATCGACCAGCCCTTGGGGTGCCAAAACACCAGTCCTGGTGCCTCGTCCTGAAAATGGAATAAATCGAGGTGACGCCCTAAGCGGCGGTGGTCCCGCTTTTCGGCTTCCTCGAGCATATGCAAATAAGCATCTTGGTCTTCTTTTTTCAGCCAGGCAGTGCCGTAGATACGTTGCAACATCTCATTCTTGCTGTCGCCGCGCCAATAGGCACCAGCCAGCTTCATTAGCTTAAAGACCTTGAGCTTACCGGTCGATGGCACATGGGGGCCGCGGCACAAATCGGTAAATTGACCTTCGGTATAGAGCGAGACATCCTCACCCTGCGGAATGCTGGCAATGATCTCGGCTTTGTAATGCTCGCCTTGGTCTTTAAAAAATTGCACAGCCGCATCACGCGGCATCACCGTACGCGTCACTGGCTCATCTTTTTTAGCCAGCTCCGCCATACGCTTTTCAAGGGCAGTTAAATCGTCTGGCGTGAAGGGGCGATGAAAGGAAAAATCGTAGTAGAACCCGTTCTCAATCACGGGGCCAATCGTCACTTGAGCCTCGGGGAACAATTCCTTTACAGCGTACGCTAAGAGGTGGGCGGTTGAGTGCCGAACAATATCGAGGGCCTCGGGGCTTTTATCGGTGATGATAGCCAGCTGACTATCGCGCTCAATCAAAAAACTGGTGTCCACCATCCGGCCGTCGACTATCCCGGCCAAGGCTGCTTTAGCAAGACCACTACCAATGCTTTGCGCGACATCCAGAACACGCACCGGTGCGTCGAACTCGCGTTTGGATCCGTCCGGTAGAGTGACTGCAACCATGAAATTCCATCTCCATTGAATTTGGCTTACTACGTCATGCATTACTAAAAAGGCGCGGATGCTTTGCGGCAACCGCGCCCATCTAGGTATTTCGTTGGTAGGCTCGATTGGACTCGAACCAACGACCCCCACCATGTCAAGGTGG
>DAIPIK010000042.1:0-8719 GCA_036770845.1 Polynucleobacter sp.
CCTTAAAATCGGTAGTTAAAACAGGTTGAATTCAACCCAGTGAAATCAGTGGTAAATCGTGAACTCTTACTGACACGATGATCAGCAGGAAACCATATATTCTAGACGAAAAGCGGCCCTTGATCCACCCCTTGGCAGGTGTAATCAAGCAAGCTAAGTACTAATTTATATAAAATATCAATAAAAACAATGGGTTAAATGAAAATAATGGCACAAATACGGAATTTGCATTTTTCTCGCCTAGCCCGCATTTCTGGGCTTGGGGTCCTTAGCCTTCTGGTTGGCTGCGCCCATGTATTGCCCCCCTGCAATGCCAAAACCAGTCCACCAGCAATTGAACTCAGCGGCACTTGGACTCTAGAGCGCTGGAGTTTGGCGCCTAATAGCAAAGGCGAGGTTCGACCACGCCCCCTACCTTCAGACGGCGCCATGCCAGCGATTGCGATTCAATTCGATGCCCGCACGAATTCCGTAAGCGGTTTTTCTGGATGCAATCGTTTTACGGCGCAGATAACAGAAGATCCGCGTGGCATCAGTATTGACAAGATTGCCAGCACCCGCATGGCCTGCTCTGCGGATCGCATGGAACTGGAAAGCGCATTTTTATATCAATTAAATGACTATCAACGCTTGGTGCGTGACGACGATCGCCTGCTCCTGATTGGACGCGATCAGAATGTACTGCGTTTTGTGCAAAGTGGTAAATTGAAATAAGCATAAGGATGTAACGCCATGATTCGGTCTAAATTATTATTTTGCGCATTGGGTTTCTTTTTCCCTGGCGCTGGCTTTAATTGCCTTTATTTGCAAGGCCTGAAATCCTATTGGGGTTGGCTGCAATTCGCGGCCATCATCGGCGGTATCAGCGGCTGGATCATCTTAAGCACAACCGAACTCGGCTCATTTGCTGGCTGGTTTTTATTGACCATCGGCTTTATCTCGATTGAAGCTAGCTTCTTAACCACCATCGCATATGGTCTTCGCAGTGGCGAGCGCTGGGATGCTGAATTTAATCCCGGAATTCCACCTGAAAAAGCAACGCAAACTGGCTGGTCGACTATTCTGCTGGTGATTTTTTGTCTAGTATTTGGCGCCGCTTTAATGATGAGCTTTTTTGCAATTGCATTTGAGCAATTCTTTATTTCTCAACTGATTGAAGCGCGCAAGTTATCGCAATAAAAAATGGGGCTACTAAAACGCCCCGCTGAAATCGGATTTACTTTTCTAAGGCCTTGGTTAACTCTGGTACCGCCGTAAACAAATCGGCAACCAAGCCGTAATCAGCGACACCAAATATGGGTGCCTCGGCGTCTTTATTGATCGCCACGATGACTTTTGAGTCTTTCATGCCAGCCAAGTGCTGAATGGCCCCAGAGATTCCAACTGCGACATACAGATCGGGGGCCACAATCTTACCGGTCTGACCCACTTGGTAGTCATTGGGAACATAACCGGCATCGACTGCAGCGCGCGATGCGCCCAAAGCAGCTCCCAGCGTATCAGCCAGCGGCGCTATTAACTCTTGGTACTTTTCGCCCGAACCCAAACCCCGTCCGCCCGACACAATTATTTTTGCAGCCGTTAACTCAGGACGATCCGACTTACTTAAATCGCGACCCACAAAAGTAGCGCTGCTAGTAACAGGAGTAGCATCCCGCTTTTCAATGGGCGCATTTCCGCCGCTAGATTTGGCAGCATCAAATCCCGTGGTGCGGACCGTTAGTACTTTAGTGGCATCCAGCGACTGAACTGTAGCAATGGCGTTCCCAGCGTATATGGGCCGAGCAAACGTATCAGCACTAATCACATGCGTGATATCAGATACTTGCGCCACATCCATTTTGGCAGCTACCCGGGGCATCACATTCTTGCCATGGGCGGTAGCTGCTGCTAAGAGATGTTCATACCCGCTGGCCAGCGCTAATATTTGCGCAGCCACCGGCTCAGCCAGTTGATCGAGCAATGCTGCATCATCAACCAAAATCACTTTTCGAATACCTGGAATCGCTGCTGCGGCAGTTGCAACGGCATCGGCATTACTACCAGCCACTAAAATATCGACTTCTGGACTGCAAGCCAGCGCGGCCGTTACCGTATTTAATGTAGCTGCTTTGAGGGTTTGGTTATCGTGCTCGGCTAAAACAAGTGCGGCCATTTAAATTACCTTCGCTTCATTTTTTAATTTATCTACCAGCGCAGCAACGTCTGCGACGAGGATGCCCGCAGTCCGTTTTGGTGGCTCTTCTACTTTGATGGTTTTTAAATGTGGAGTAACGTCAACCCCCAATGCATCGGGCTTGATGATTTCCAATTCTTTTTTCTTGGCTTTCATGATGTTGGGCAAGGTAACGTATCGGGGCTCATTCAGGCGCAAATCGGTGGTAATCACTGCCGGTAGACCCATCGAAATGGTTTCTAGACCGCCATCAACTTCGCGTGTCACGTTCAGCGTGCCATCTACAAAAGCCACTTTCGATGCAAAAGTAGCTTGCGGAATATCCATGAGGGCCGCCAACATTTGGCCTGTTTGATTGCTGTCGTCATCAATCGCCTGCTTGCCCAAAATAATCAATTGGGGCTGCTCTTTGGCGCATACGGCTTGCAACAACTTGGCTACCGCTAAGGGCTGTAAATCAACATCGGTTTCAACCAAAATGGCGCGATCGGCACCAATCGCTAGTGCGGTTCGCAGGGTCTCCTGGCACTGCTGACTCCCTGCGGAAAAAACCACAATCTCGCTTGCAATGCCGGCCTCTTTTAAACGAATGGCCTCTTCAACTGCAATTTCATCAAACGGATTCATGCTCATCTTCACATTCGCGGTATCAACACCGGACTGGTCAGATTTGACTCGAATCTTGACGTTGTAATCAACAACGCGCTTCACCGCAACCAGAATTTTCATGGCACTTTCTTTATCTCTTCTATGGGGTAAATATGTTCTATTTTACTCGCCCGCGCGGCATTGGGCGTGAGCGCCTAGAGATCTGCTAAGGCCTTCACGTGGGCCACCACACTACGCCCTAAAGCAGACAGGTTGTAGCCTCCCTCAAGGCAGCTGACAATTCGGCCACCAGCGGACTCCTTGGCAATCTCTTTGAGGCGTTGGGTCATCCAAACGTAATCATCCTCGACCAAGCCCATTTGACCTAAATCGTCCTCACGATGGGCATCAAAGCCTGCAGAGATTAAGATTAATTCGGGCTTAAATTCCCTTAAGCGTGGCAGCCAGGTTTCAGTAATCATCTTACGCACCACATCCCCTTTGGTCGAGGCGGGCATCGGCATGTTCACCATATTATCCGAGTGATCTAAGCCGCTATAAGGATAGAAGGGGTGTTGAAAAAAACTGCACATCAGAATTTTAGGGTCATCATAAAATGCCGCCTCAGTGCCATTGCCGTGGTGGACATCAAAATCAATAATGGCCACTCGCTCAATGCCGTATGCACTGATTGCGTAACGCGCCGCAATTGCGATGTTATTAAAAACACAGAAACCCATCGAACGTGTTGGCTCCGCATGATGACCAGGTGGGCGGATGGCACAAAATGCGTTTTCGACTTCGCCTTTCATGACCGCATCGACACCGGCAATGGCAGCACCTGCGGCACGCAATGACACGGTCAGGGTTGCTGGGTTCATGATGGTGTCGCCATCGAGCATAAAGTAACCCGATGTGGGTGAGTGGCCAGTGACATACTCCACATGGTCAGCACTATGGACCAACTCGACTTGCTCGGTTGTGGCAAGCGGCGGCTCGATCCGCTTTAGAAAACCATCGACGCGGCTCAAAATGAGTTGGTCTTCAATTGCCTGAATACGCTCCGGGCACTCCGGGTGATGACTGCCCATCTCATGTCTTAAAAAGTCACTGTGGCTTATGTATGCTGTTGTCATTCTTCTCACCTCTTCGTATCGTCCATCCAATCGAATTTATCTATAAAATCCGTTGGTGAACCTTTTTTTAATTCTTACCCGCATTGGCCCTTACTTTAGCAATAGAGGAATCTGCCTCCTACTCGCCAGTATTGCAATTGCCCTCTTATCCGCTTGCGCATCCGTAGCGCCCAACTCAGAAGCAACGCTGCCAAGCAAAACTGTCACCGATACTTCTATCGTAAACCAAGTGGACGAACAGGCGGCAGAGCAGCAACTCAGCCAAAACCTCCAAGCCATGCTGGCTCAAATTAGTAAAACCGAGGGTATCCCACTCGGCCCCCTAGGGGCTGCATTTGCGGATAGCAAAAATCTAGCCCAAGTTCGTAAATTAGTCCTGCCTGGCCCGCCTGGATTTAAAAAGAACTGGATTGCCTATCGTGGGCGCTTTATCGAACCCATGCGAATTAAGGCGGGGATGGCTTTTATTGAACAAAATCGCCTCTACTTGGATCAAGTGGAACGCGAAACTGGTGTCCCCGGAACCGTCATCGCATCCATCATTGGCGTCGAGACCATCTATGGGCGAAACATGGGTAACTTCAAGGTCAAGGATGTTTTATCTACCCTAGCGTTTAATTACCCCGATACGCCAAACCGCGCCAGCCGTGAAGTCCTTTTTCAAGACCAGCTCAAGCAGCTCATTCTGCTTTGTTGGACCGAAGCTGGCAGCAATTCGCCGCGGAGTGCTAAATCCACTTCGATCAAAGCCAATGCATTTGACCGCTGCCTCAATCAGACCAGCTCCTATGCAGGCGCCATTGGCCTGCCGCAATTTATGCCAGGGAGCATTCGTCATTTTGCAAAAGATGGTGATGGTGATGGCGTGATTGATTTACGGCAAAGCCGCCCCGATGCCATTGCGAGCGTAGCGCGTTTTTTACGGATGCACGGCTGGCAACCCGGGATGCCAATCTACTTTCCAATCACAGAAACCGAACAGAACCAGGCTGCTATTCGGCGCTTAGCCGATGGGCTGCCAGATGCGAAACACACCGTGCAAGAATTTATTGATTTGGGCATCTTGGATAGCCGTTATGGTGATCTGCAAACGGGTGGGGTAGCGCCGCAAAGTAAAGCCCTCATTATCGATCTGCCATTGATCAATGCGCAAGGCAATGATGAGGTGCGCTATGTTGTTGGCCTAGAGAACTTTCTCAGTATTGTTCAATACAACCGCAGTTATTTTTATGCGCAGAGTGTCGCTGAGTTTGCAGAGGCGCTCGGTTACGAAAACCAAAGCGTAGTCCCTAAAACCCCAGCAACACCGATCGCTAAAACCAAGAAGCCTGCTGTAAAAAAGACGCAAAAGCCTAAAAAACCAAAGCCCAACTAGGCCGGAAATACACCCGTGGAAAGATAGCGATCGCCTCGATCACAAACAATAAATACGATCGTGGCATTCTCTACTTCCTGCGCAATTCTCAAGGCAATGACAAGGGCTCCTGCGGCTGAGATGCCACAAAAAATACCTTCCTCTGCTGCCATGCGACGAGCCATTTCCTCGGCTTCACCTTGGCTGACATACTCAATTCGGTCCACTCGGTCTGCCTGATAAATCTTAGGTAGGTATTCCGGGGCCCATTTCCGAATTCCTGGAATCTGCGAGCCCTCAGACGGTTGTGCGCCAATAATCTGAATCGCTGGATTCATCGACTTTAAATACGTAGAGACACCGGTAATCGTACCGGTAGTCCCCATGGAAGAAACAAAATGCGTAATCTGTCCATGGGTATCGCGCCAAATCTCAGGACCGGTTGTCTCCAGGTGAGCGCGGGGATTATCTAAATTTGAAAACTGATCCAGTAAGCGGCCACGCCCTTCTTTTTGTAACTGCAAGGCATAGTCACGCGCCAGCTCCATGCCTCCCGTTGCAGCTGTCAGTATTAGCTCGGCCCCATATGCCGCCATGCTTTGGCGGCGCTCTAAACTTTGATTTTCGGGCATCACCAGTACCATTTTGTAACCCAACATAGCGGCGGCCATTGCTAAGGCAATACCAGTATTACCGCTAGTCGCTTCAATTAAGGTATCGCCCGGCTGAATTTCGCCACGCTCTTGTGCGCGCACAATCATCGATAGCGCAGGTCGATCTTTAACTGATCCCGCCGGATTGTTGCCTTCGAGCTTACCCAAAATAATATTGCCACGCGCAATGATGTCCGGAGCCGGTATCCGCTGCAAACGCACTAAGGGCGTATTGCCAACCGTTTGGGAGATGGTCAAGTAGGAGGAGTGGTGATTGGCGGGCGAGTTCATCAAACTATTTTAGCCACAAGCCCGCCAATCCGGTGAATTGAACTGCGATTACGCTATTTCATATTGGAGCGGCGTTTATTCCCAGTTTTTGTGGCCTTTCCCCCTCTTGGATGCGGGGTACTGATCTTGCGTTTCCCTCGAGCGCGCTTGTGATCGGCTCGCACGCGAAGTCGGTTCGGTTTGTGCGCGCGAGCTTGCTTTAGAGCCATTGCGGGTTTCGCGATAGGCGCTGGGCGACTCAATGGTTAAGCCGTTATCGACCATCTTTTCAACCGATTTCATCCCGATGCCCCGTACCCGCTTTTGTAAGTCATTGGCATCGCGGTAAAAGCCGCCATCCTCCCGTTCTGAAATGATAGCGCGCGCCTTTGATGGGCCTAAGCCTTTAATGCTTTCAAGCTCCGACTGGCTGGCGCTATTGACGTTAACAGGTGATGCCATTGCATCCGATAAACCGACTCCAATTACAGGCACTAACAAGGACATCAGCGCTACTTGAAATGCATATTGACGCACATAGGAACTAAACTTTTGAATCATATCAACCCCTTTTGATCGTTAAAAAATCCTTGGGCTAAATAAATAGCGCGCAAGGACTCTACATAACGGCAAAAAGATAGAGTAGTTGACCTTAAATGGTCTTCTTACAGGGTGACTACACAGAAATCAGTTTACGAGAGAGGGAGGTAGGACCATACAGACAACTATGTCCCTTAGCCTAAATAGGCATCCCGAAGAAATACCGGCAAATCCATCGCCGGTGGACGGCAGGATGACTCATACATCATCTGTGCAATATACCCTCGATGGTAAGTTTTATGATTGACCACATGCAGTAGCATAGAGCCGCGCGTCATCTCACCTTTACCGCCGTCTACAAAAGCAAAGGCCAGTGACTCATCCTGCATCGGCGCTGTCAACGTATCGGCATAGTGGATATACCAATTGTCTGAAGCAGATTGCATTTCAATCAACTCATCTAAGGACGGAGTCTCGGATAGATTTCGGGTTTTATAGCCGTGATCCTGCTCTAGCAGATGTCCACGCCATATTTGATCAATTACATAAACATGCCCTAGGGTATTGAGGAGACTTCCAGCGCCGGTTTTTCGTTTCTCTATCACTATTTCATTTGGCAGCAATTTCAAGGCATCAAACAGCGTTTGATTGGCCCATTTAGTGTACTGAGTCAACATCTGAATATTGCGGATGCCGAGCATTTTAAATAATCGACTATTTATCTAGCGGGGTTGCTAAAAAATCGGCATTCGCGTTTAGCCAATCAATGTAACGCCCAACACCCTGTTCTACGTTTAAGAATGAACTCGCATAACCTGCTTGCCGGAGCTGGGTTTGATCTGCCTGTGTAAAGCATTGGTACTTGCCACGCAAGGCATCCGGAAACGGAATGTATTCAATCAAGCCTTGCTTGACCAGTTCCGATAAGCTAGCTGGCGTTTGCCCTGCAATGCGTCGCATGGAGTTGACGACCGCATGGGCAACATCATTAAAGGGTTGGGCTTTGCCACTACCTAAATTAAAGATGCCACTCTTTTCGGGATGGTCATAAAAAAACAAATTGACTTTGACTACGTCTTCCACTGAGACAAAGTCACGGCTCTGTTCTCCAGCAGCATAGCCGCCATACTCACCAAAGAGCTTAACCACACCGTGGTTTTTAAACTGATGGTACTGGTGGAATGCAACCGATGCCATGCGGCCTTTGTGGGACTCACGTGGTCCATAGACATTAAAGTAACGGAACCCAACTACCTGAGCTGTATTTGCTTTCTCAGCAAAGCGCTTGCGCATCACTTGATCAAATAAAAACTTGGAGTAGCCGTAGATATTGAGCGGCTTTTCATGTTCCCGGCTTTCGACAAAGGTATCGGATCCACCGTAGGTAGCTGCCGAGGATGCATACAACAATGGCACGCTCTCTTCGGTACAAATATCCAGTAAATCCATGGAGTAGCGGTAGTTATTCGCCATCATAAAAATACCATCGGTTTCCATCGTATCGGAGCAAGCTCCTTCATGAAAAACCGCTTTGACTTTACCTAGCCTTCCACTAGCGAAGGCCTCAAGGAACTCATCCTTGTCCATGTAATCAATGATGTCGAGGTCAGCCAGGTTGCGGTATTTATCTGCTGGGCGTAAATCATCCACAGCAATGATGTTTTTTTCGCCTCTAGCATTGAGGGCCTGCACTAAATTAGCGCCGATAAATCCAGCGGCGCCCGTCACAATAATCGTCACTGCAATTCCTCCGAAGTTACGGTTGCCGTGCCTAGCTTACCGACCACAATACCGCCAGCGCGGTTAGCGAGTGCCATCGCCCGGTCAAGCGGCCACTGCGCTGCAAGAGCCACTGCTAAGGTTGCAATCACGGTGTCGCCCGCACCAGAAACATCAAACACCTCACGCGCCTGTGCGCGCACATGGGAAACGCCCTGGTCCGTGAACAAGCTCATCCCCTCTTCAGAGCGAGTAAGCAGTAGTGCCTGCACCCCAAGCGAAC
>DAIPIK010000043.1:0-8580 GCA_036770845.1 Polynucleobacter sp.
CGGCATAGTCATTAAAGTCGTGTGCTGGGGTTACTTTGACAACGCCCGTACCAAATTCAAGATCAACATAATCATCGGCGATGATGGGTATGGTGCGATTACACAGCGGTAGGCTCACCGACTGACCAATCAGATGGCGATAGCGCTCATCATTGGGGTTGACCATCACTGCAACGTCACCCAGTAATGTTTCTGGGCGGGTTGTTGCTACCACCAGCGAGCCTGAGCCATCGCTTAAGGGATAGCGGATGTGCCACATGCTACCGTCTTCCTCTTCGCTCACCACCTCGAGATCGGAAACGGCCGTACCCAACTGCGGATCCCAGTTCACCAGACGCTTGCCGCGGTAAATTAAACCTTGCTCATGCAGGCGAACAAACACCTCTACAACCGAGGCCGACATTTTGTCGTCCATCGTGAAATACTCCCGGCCCCAATCAATCGACGCACCTAAGCGTCGAATTTGCCGAGTAATGGTCGAGCCAGAACTTTCTTTCCACTCCCATACTTTTTCTAAAAAAGCATCGCGGCCTAAGTCATGGCGGGATACTTTTTGCGCATCGAGTTGGCGCTCAACCACGATTTGCGTGGCAATGCCAGCATGATCGGTTCCTGGAACCCACAAGGTGTTTTTGCCAGACATGCGGGCATGACGGATCAATCCATCCATGATGGTTTGATTAAACGCATGACCCATATGCAAAGTGCCTGTGACATTGGGTGGCGGCAACTGAATGCTGAAGTCTGCTTTATCGTCGTCGAGGGTGGCGCTAGCAATGCCGCGCTTTTCCCATTCCGGACCCCAAAATGCTTCGATTGGGGCAGGTTCGTATGATTTGGCTAGCTCCACTCCAGCAGGCGATTCTGCTGTGGACTGGGCTGGGCTTGATTCAGGGGTATTCGGGGAGATTGGCATAAGAGTCAAATTATAATTGGCGTAATGTATTCAGACCTACTCGCGAACCTAAACCCAGAACAACGCGAGGCGGTGACCCTTCCTCCGGTTGCCGAAAATGGCCATGCCCAGTCCGCCCTGATCTTAGCCGGCGCTGGTAGCGGCAAGACGCGGGTACTCACCACCCGCATCGCTTGGCTCATCCAAACAGGTCAGGTTTCCCCCATTGGTGTGTTGGCGGTGACATTCACCAATAAAGCAGCCAAAGAGATGATGATGCGGCTTAGCTCGATGCTGCCGATCAATACCCGCGGGATGTGGATTGGCACGTTTCATGGCCTTTGTAACCGCTTACTGCGGGCGCACCACCGCGATGCCGGCTTGCCCTCCACCTTTCAAATATTAGATACCCAAGATCAGTTATCGGCAATCAAACGCCTCCTCAAAGGCCTTAAGGTCGATGATGAAAAGTATCCACCCAAGCAGTTGCAGTATTTCATTGCGCACGCAAAGGAGCGCGGCATGCGGGCGCGTGATTTGGAAAGCGGCGATGATTTTCAGGCACGCATGGCGCAGCTCTACGATGCCTATGATCAGCAGTGCCAACGGGAGGGCGTGGTTGATTTTGCTGAGCTCTTATTGCGCAGCTACGAACTTTTAAAGCACAACGAAGCGATTCGTACCCACTACCAAGAGCGCTTCCGGCACATTTTGATTGATGAGTTTCAAGACACCAATGCCTTGCAGTACGCCTGGCTAAAACTCCTCTCTGGCCATGATGGTGGTCGCAGCAAAGATGCAGCCAGTGCCGTTTTTGCGGTAGGCGATGATGATCAAAGTATTTATGCTTTCCGTGGTGCAGACGTCGCCAACATGCGCCTCTATGAAAATCAATTTCAGCCGATCATGGTTAAGCTAGAGCAGAACTACCGCTCGCATGGCCATATTCTGGATTCAGCAAATCACTTAATTGCCAATAATACGGGCCGCCTTGGCAAAAATCTGCGCACCGATGCAGGCCATGGTGAGCCAGTTCGCATCTATGAAGCGGCAAGCGACGGCATGGAGGCGAGTTGGCTGATTGATGAGATTAAAGCGCTCGTCAATGGCGGCTTACGGCGCAGCGATATTGCCTTGCTCTACCGCAGCAATGCCCAGTCACGCATTATTGAGCATGGCTTATTTTCATCGGGGATTCCATACCGCGTGTATGGCGGTCTGCGCTTTTTTGAGCGTGCTGAAATTAAACATGCCCTCGCTTACTTGCGCCTATTAGAGAACCCCAATGACGATACGTCATTTTCTCGGGTGGTTAATTTTCCAACGCGCGGCATTGGCGCGCGCTCGATTGAAGCATTACAAGATGCAGCGCGGCAGCAGCAATGCTCACTGTATTTAGCTGCTTCTAGTTTAGAAGGAAAGGCTGGTGCGGCCTTAGGCGGCTTTGTGCGTTTAGTGGATCACATGCGCGAGGCAACCCGCCGCAACACCCTGCCCGAAACGGTTGAGTTTGTAATTCAGCACAGCGGTTTAATCCAGCACTATATGACCGAGCGTGAAGGCCAAGATCGCGTCGAAAACTTACAAGAACTTGTTAATGCAGCCACTGCTTTTATTGCCGAAGAGGGCTACGGGCAAAATGCCGAAGCCGCATTACTGCCTGGAGAAAACGACCCCGGCACGCTCGAAGCATCGCCACTGGCAGGCTTTTTGTCCCACGCCTCGCTTGAGGCGGGCGATAACCAAGCGCAAGCCGGGCAGGATGCGATTCAGTTGATGACGGTGCATTCTGCCAAGGGGCTTGAGTTCACTGCTGTCTTTATTACGGGCTTAGAAGAAGGTTTATTCCCGCATGAGAACAGCGTTAACGAAGCCAATGGCTTAGAAGAAGAGCGCCGTTTAATGTATGTGGCCATTACGCGCGCGAAAGAGCGTCTTTATCTATCGCATACGCAATCGCGGATGTTGCATGGCCAGGTGCGCTACAACATGCCATCGCGTTTCTTGGAAGAACTGCCATCCGATTCCCTGAAATGGCTGACACCCAAAGCAAGCGATGCGCGCTGGGGTGGTAGTCGTAATACGGGTTCGAGTTGGCAGGGCGGCGGCTATACCCGTCAGCGCGATAACGATGGCGCAGACACGTTTGATATGGATACGCCCCGCTTAGGTAGTCGCAACAAAGCTACTGAGACCGTCAAGCGGATGGCTGCACCACCACGATCGGGATACCCTTTTGCTGTCGGGCAAGCGGTCTTTCATACGAAGTTTGGTGAGGGCCGCGTTGTCGGTCTAGAGGGATTAGATGTTGAGGCACGTGCCCAAGTAAACTTTAAGCGCCATGGTGTGAAGTGGTTGCAACTCAGCATTGCCAAACTGACGGCAATTGACGTTTAGGTCAGTCTATCCTTCGATCGGTAACTGCTCAATATTGTTATCAGTGAAGCAGCCTTTCCAGGTCGCAAAAAAAGAACAATACATAATCGTGAGCCCGCCCATCGATATGGGTGCAACGACATAAGAAGCAATATTCCCTAAATCCACTGCATCGAGTAAGCTGCCAATCATCATGGGTAATGCCACGAGAATGATGCTCCAAATTAACAGGTAATAGGCAAAGGCAGCGCGATTAGACCAGCACGCCATCCAGCTCGAAAAGATGGCTTGCATCACGGGCATTTCAGCCCAGGCAACGAGCAGGGGCGCGAACCACATCAGCATCGCAACTGGAATATAGAGTGCGCCACCAATGAATACTAATTTGTACAACTGTTCCATAGCTTCAGCATTAGGAGCTTGGTCGCTCGTCAATAGCGGCAGTAGCGCTTCAAAGTCAACAATCAGGCTGGCCAAAAAGCTGAGGATTAAGATGCAAGCGGTATAAATCAGACCGAGTTGCAAAATGCGCTTGCGTGCCACAGTGGATGGCAATCGAAATGCAGCCAAATACGCCGTAGGCAGAATCCGTTCTTTTTGAATTGCTTGTCGGCAGGCTGTCATAAACCCGACCGAAAGGGCAGGGGTTACTAAGAGCACGACAAAAACACCAATCACTGGAATCAAAATTGACAGCTGTGCAAAGAAAATGTACATGAAGACCAGCATTAAAAACCCCAGTGGGTTTTGTTTAAAAAGCCAAAAGCCCTGGCGTATCCAGGTGATGGCTTCTTTATGGTTTACGTGATTGAGTTTCATTGTGGGGTTTTGTTGGGTCGATTTTAAAAAACAGAAGCTGCAGCGGTTTGGCGGCGACTACGTAAAATCCGCTCGAAGTGGCTTGGGTCATGGGGTGTCAACATGTGTGCATCCCGGGGCAAATAAAAATCCCACAAACGCGAGATCCAAAAACGCAGGGCAGCCGCGCGCAGCATGGTTGCAATGCTAGCTAGTTCATCTGGACTGAGTGGTCGTACGGATTGATAGGCATCAACTAAGGCTTGCATGCGAGCGGAATCCAGAGCGCCACCTTCTAAGAAGCACCAATCATTGATGGTGACCGCAAGATCAAATAACCACTTATCCGTGCCGGCGAAATAGAAGTCAAAAAATCCACCCAGGCGCATTGCTGAGCCTTGGCCTTCAAATAGGACATTGTCGCGAAAGAGATCGCAATGGCTGGCACCCTCTGGCAGTGCGTGGTATGCAGTCGATGTAAAAAACGATTCTTGAAACGCCATTTCATCGACCAATAAGCTGCGTTGATCGGCACTCAGGTGGGGCAAGATTGCCGGAACCGTTTCGCGCCACCAGCCAAGGCTCCGCAGATTGGGTTGATGCTGGGCAAAATCAGCGCCAGCCAAATGCATTTTTGCCAGCATGCTTCCCACCATCGCGCAGTGAGCTGGGGAGGGTTGCATGCACGACGCGCCGGCGAGTTTACTGACGATTGCGGTCGGTTTACCTTTGAGCGTAAACAAAATAGCGCCCGCATGATTTGCAATTGGCTTAGGCACCGGAATGCCTTTTTCAGCCAGGTGGCGCATCAGCTCAAGGTAATAGGGGAGTTGCGCTGCAGATAAGCGCTCAAAAATAGTGAGAACGTATTGGTTTTGGCTGCGCTCGCTGTTTGTATCCAGAAAAAAATTGGAGTTCTCAATTCCGCCTTGAATACCGCGAACAGCCGACGCTACCCCAATATCAAAGTCTGTCGCAATCCATTCCGAGATATCGCTTAATTCAACAGGAGTAAATACGGCCATACGAAAGTAGACTTAAAACGGAATACTAATGCTGGGAACGCTGAGCAAATTGTCATTGGCTTTGTTGCTCGGTCCAGGCATAACCGATGTGGGGGGCGACATTTCGTACGTTCCTAGGGGGCCTTTGACCTGAACTTCCGTTGGCGCGTTGGCATCACGAAATTCCCTAACTTGCGTGCCGCTTGGATCGGTGTACTCAAACGTCGGTTTGCGCGCATCTGCATTACCTAATGCGCCGGGGTTGCCAACGGGGGCAGCAATCGGTTGATTATTAATGCGACCCAGCTCTGCTGGGCTCAGGGCCTGAGAATTTCCGCTTTGGGCTAGGACAGAGGCAGAAATGGCCATGAGGCTTGAAATAAGCGAAGTTGCGAGCAGGTGCAGGGTTGGGCGCATAAAGTGTCTTGGTTTTTGGTTAGTTCAAGCCAGCTCCTTGGCCGCGATGGCAAGGAATTAGCAACAAGTAAGTAACTAGATTGTACGATTGCGGTATGACTAAACATAGACTCTTGTTGGTAGACGGCTCCAGCTACCTGTATCGGGCCTTTCATGGCATGCCAGACCTCCGAAATGCGGCTGGAGAGCCCACCGGAGCGGTTTACGGCATGGTTAATATGATGCGGCGGGCTAGGGCCGAGATCCAGGCAGACCACTTGGCCTGCGTTTTTGATGCCAAAGGCAAGACCTTCCGGGATGAAATGTACCCCGAATACAAGGCAAATCGCAGCTCGATGCCGGAAGACCTGGTAGCGCAAATTGAGCCGATTCATGAGTTAGTCAAGGCCTTGGGCTGGCCCGTTTTGGTCGTTTCAGGGGTGGAAGCAGACGATGTGATTGGTACCTTGGCCAGACAAGCCACTGAGGCTGGCTGGGACACCATCATCTCGACTGGAGATAAGGATTTGGCACAGCTGGTCAATCCCTCGGTATCGCTAATTAATACCATGACCGATGAGAAGCTCGATGTCGACGGCGTGACGCAAAAGTTTGGCGTACCGCCCGAGCGCATTGTGGATTACCTCACCATCGTTGGTGATGCGGTGGATAACGTACCTGGAGTGCCTAAGGCTGGGCCGAAGACCGCAAATAAGTGGCTGGCGGAATACGGCGATCTAGATCAATTGATGGCCCGCGCAGATGAGATCAAAGGAGTGGTGGGCGACAACCTCCGTGCTAGCCTGCCCTGGTTATTGCGCGCGCGTGAACTGCTCACCGTCAAGCTGGACTGCGATCTCAATGAGCACATCCCTGGCCTTGATGATTTACATGCCAAGCCAGAGAATTTACCGGTATTAAAAGAGTTCTTCGAGCGCTTTGCATTTAAAACCTGGTTGCGTGATGTGGAGAAGCGTTTGAGTGAAGCAGGCGCTGCTGCAGTAAGCGCTGGCACACAAGGCGATACTCCCGCATTTGATTTAGTCGGCAACTCGGCTTCATCGCTGACTGCAGCCTCATCCAAATCAGGTAATCCACCCGCGCTCACGCCAACGATTCCCGCAAAAGATGCGACGGAGCAAAACGCGATTGAGCGTCAGTATGAGTGCGTGGTTGATCAAGCAAGACTCGATGTATGGCTGGCCAAAATAGCCGCTGCGGATTTGGTATGCGTTGATACTGAAACTACCGGCCTTGATGCCTTGGTGGCAGAGCTCGTTGGCATTTCACTTAGCGCAGAAGAGGGCGTTGCTTGTTACATCCCACTAGCGCACCGCACGGGCGAGGATCAACTCGATCGCCAAGCGGTCTTGGATCAGATGCGCCCTTGGTTGGAGGACCCCAAATGTCACAAGCTTGGGCAGAACCTCAAGTACGATGCCCATATCTTTGCGAACTACGGTATTACCTTACGCGGGATACAGCACGACACCTTGTTGGAGTCCTATGTGCTGGAATCCCATTTGGCCCACAATATGGATAGCTTGGCGGAACGCCATTTGGGTGTGAAAACCATTCGCTATGAAGAAGTGTGCGGCAAGGGTGTGCATCAAATTGGCTTTGATCAAGTCGATCTGGCAACGGCAACCAACTATGCCGCAGAAGATGCCGACATTACTTTGCGCCTGCATCATTTCCTCTGGCCGCAGATCGAAACCAGTCCTGGCTTGCGCTACGTATACGAACAGATCGAAATGCCAGCCATGCGTGTACTGGGAGTGATGGAGCGCAATGGTATTCGGATTGACTCGGCGCGTTTAGCCGCCCAAGGGCTCGAAGTGGGCAAGCGACTCTTGGCCTTAGAGGGCGAGATTCATGGGCTTGCAGGGCAGCCATTTAATATTCAGTCGCCCAAACAAATTGCCGAGATTTTATTTGGACAATTGCAGTTGCCGGTGATTAAAAAAACACCATCGGGCGCGCCTTCGACCGACGAAGAGGTATTGCAAAAACTGGCCGAAGATTATCCATTGCCTGCGAAGATTTTGGATTACCGCGGCCTTGCAAAACTGATGTCGACCTACATTGAGAAATTGCCACGCATGGTGAACCCCAAAACCGGGCGCGTGCATACCAATTTTTCTCAAGCCGTGGCAGTGACGGGTCGCTTGGCATCGAGTGAGCCCAATATGCAGAACATTCCGGTTCGCACCGAAGAGGGTAGGCGGATACGCGAAGCCTTTGTGCCAGCGGCAGGCTGCAAGTTATTGTCTGCCGATTATTCGCAAATTGAACTGCGCATCATGGCGCACATTGCGGAAGACGACAGTTTGTTAACCGCATTTGCAGCAGGTAAAGACATCCATCAGGCAACTGCCGCTGAAATTTTCGGCATTCCGCTCGAGCAAGTATCGTCAGAGCAGCGGCGCTATGCCAAGGTGATTAATTTCGGTTTAATTTATGGCATGAGCGCCTATGGCCTTGCTGGCAATTTGGGCATTGAACGTGCCGCCGCGCAAAAATACATCGCTACTTATTTCGAGCGCTATCCCAGCGTAGCGCAGTACATGGAAGAAACCAAGCTGCAAGCTCGGGAGCAAGGCTATGTCGAAACGGTTTTTGGTAGGCGCCTGTGGCTGCCTGAGATTAAGGGCTCCAATGGCCCCCGTCGGCAGGGTGCCGAGCGTGCCGCCATTAATGCGCCGATGCAAGGCACTGCTGCGGACTTAATTAAATTGGCGATGGTTGCAGTGCAGAATTGGCTCGAAGCCGAAAACCTGAAAACACGGATGTTGCTGCAAGTGCACGATGAACTGGTCTTTGATGTGCCTTTAGACGAGCTGGATTACGTACAAAAGGCCCTGCCAGGGCTGATGTGCTCGGTTGCAACACTGAAGGTACCTTTGCTGGTTAGTATCGGTGTCGGTGATAATTGGGAAGAAGCGCATTAATCAAATGAATGAGGAGAAGAGTATGAGCACCAATCGAAGAGACTTTATGAAGGCATCGGCTGTCACAGCAACTGGCCTTGGCGTCGGTTTTGTTGCAGCATCCCAACCCGTTTTAGCGCAGGTAATTAAAACTGACTTTGCTGGTATCAAAGCGGGCGAA
>DAIPIK010000044.1:0-8511 GCA_036770845.1 Polynucleobacter sp.
GAGCGTATCCAGAATGTCGCCAAACGCGTCGCCAAATGGATGCGTGCTGGTCATCAGGTCGTGGTTGTTCCTTCGGCGATGTCCGGAGAAACCAATCGCTTGCTTGGCCTTGCTCGCGACATTAACCCGGGCGCTAATCCAAGGGAGCTGGATCAAATTGCCTCAACCGGTGAGCAGGTGAGCTCCGGTTTATTGGCCCTTGCTCTCCACAAAGAAGGGATCGATGCGGTCAGTTATGCAGGTTGGCAGGTCACTATTCATACCGATTCTGCATTTACCAAAGCGCGCATTATGGGGATCGATGATCAAAAGATCATGGCCGATCTCAATGCCGGTAGGGCAGTTGTCGTCACGGGCTTTCAGGGGGTCGACCCCAATGGCAATATTACGACCTTGGGTCGTGGCGGCTCGGACACCTCTGCGGTAGCAATGGCAGCTGCGCTAAAAGCAGACGAGTGTTTGATTTATACCGATGTGGATGGGGTCTACACCACGGATCCACGGGTATGTGAAGATGCCCGCCGTCTCGATAAGATCACCTTTGAAGAGATGCTGGAAATGGCCAGCCTTGGCTCGAAGGTTTTGCAAATTCGCTCCGTTGAGTTTGCTGGTAAATACAAAGTCAAAACTCGGGTACTGTCATCGCTGACCGACCCACTGATACCCCTCGATATTGAAATGAAGTCGGGTACCTTGATCACATTTGAAGAGGACAGCACCATGGAAGCCGCCGTTATTTCAGGCATCGCCTTTGCCCGCGATGAAGCGAAAATTACTGTATTGAGCGTACCGGATCGCCCTGGTATTGCTTACCAAATTCTGGGGCCCATAGCCGATGCCAATATCGACGTTGATATGATTATTCAGAATCAGTCGGTGGATGGCAAAACGGACTTTACCTTTACCGTACCAAGAGCCGATTACCAAAAGGCCATGGATCTGCTCAAAAATACAGTGCAGGCACACATTGAAGCCAAGGAAATCGCGGGCGATCCTAAAGTCTCCAAGGTATCCGTCGTTGGCGTTGGAATGCGTTCGCATGTTGGCGTAGCCAGCAAGATGTTCCGCACCTTATCGGAAGAGGGCATCAATATTCTGATGATTTCGACGAGCGAGATCAAGATTTCAGTGGTGATTGATGAAAAGTACATGGAGTTAGCCGTACGTGCCCTGCATAAGGCATTTGAACTCGATCAAAAGTAAGAAAATCCCATAGAAACGGCTCATCCGTTAAACTGTGGGCTGTTTTGAAATACGGAGACGTGGCCGAGCTGGTCGAAGGCACTCCCCTGCTAAGGGAGCATCGGGGCTAAAACTCTGATCGGAGGTTCGAATCCTCTCGTCTCCGCCAGATTGTGCATATGAGCCCCTGTATAGGGGCTCTTTGTTTTTCTAGATACTTGATTGCTTCACATTGGCCGTAGTAATTTATAAGAGCAAAATCCTGATCGTGAACCCATTAATTACAAACCGTATTGCAGTCATACTTGCCCTAGCTGGTCTTGGCATCGGTTGCCTATTGGTTATCTGGCCTTTCTTAACCTCGTTGGCCTGGGCCGTCATTTTAGTCACAAGTACCTGGGGTATTTTTAAACGCCTCGATCGCTTATTTGCTAATCGTCGCCTACTGACTGCTTCCGTAATGACCTTGCTTGTAACGGTTGTGTTACTGGGCCCTATCTCGGCAGTTGCGCTCGCGCTCTCCGACAACATCAGCGATCTCACTGCCAATATCATTCTTAACTTTCAAGATGGGCTACCAGAGGAGGTGCTGCAGTGGCCGCACTATGTCCCCATCTTTGGTGATGCAATTGAAAATTACCTGCAGCAATTTGTTCACGATAAAGCGCGACTGAAAGTCGAATTACAGACTTTAGTGGCACCCTTGCAGGCTTTTGCATTAGCAAGCGGCCGGATTGCATTGCAGGGCGTTCTGGATATGGCGCTGTCGGTATTTTTGACTTTCTTTTTCTTTTTGCACGGCAGCAGCTTATCAAGCAAGCTCTCGGTATTTGCAAAGCGATTGAGTGGTGAACGGGGCGAAGGTCTGATTGCCGTCGCCGCTGAGACAGTGCACGGCGTTATTTACGGTGTATTAGGTACTGCATTGGCTCAAGGGGTTCTTGCAGCAATTGGCTTTGCGATAGCGGGCGTTCCATCCTCGATATTACTTGGCCTAATTACTTTCTTTTTGTCGGTGGTGCCGGTCGGTCCGCCCTTAGTTTGGGGTGGTGCGGCATTCTGGCTGTTTCAGCAGAACGAAACGGGTTGGGCTATTTTCGTTTTAGCCTGGGGCTTCTTATTGGTTAGTACAGTCGATAACATCATTAAACCCTTCATCATTAGCAGGGGCTCGAACTTGCCGTTTGTGGTGGTGTTCTTAGGCGTATTGGGCGGCGTGATTGCGTTCGGAGTGATTGGCGCATTCTTAGGACCTGTTCTGCTGGCTGTCACCTACCATCTTGTTCTTGAATGGACGTCGGATACAAACAGATAAATCAGCAGCATTGTTTAGTTATTCGTTGTCAGTAGGCGCCGTAAAAAATGCCCAATATCAATCACTTCAATCGGGTGTAAGGAGTGCTCCATTGGGTAGCTTTTCCACTGCACATCGTAGCCATTGGCTTGCAAGAAGTCGCGCGAGCGTTCACTGCGCTCTGGAACAATCACAGCATCCCAGTCGCCATGCGCCAAAAAGATGGGCGTGTCTTGATTGGCTGGATTGCGCTCAGCTAGAACACTGGATGCTAAAGGCAGGTAGCCGGAGAGCGCCATAATGCCGGCCAGGCGCTGTGGAAAGCGAAGGCCGGTATGCAGTACCATCGCACAGCCTTGGGAAAAGCCAGCCAAAACAATGCGTTTGTATGCGATGCCGCGGCTCGCTTCTCGCTCTATCAGGGCGCTGATGGCTTTAGCTGAATTCTGAATACCTGCTGCATCTTCAGGATCGTTATCGCTTCTGCCGATGATGTCGTACCAGGCAGGCATCACATAGCCGCCATTGACGGTAACAGGCATGCTGGGGGCGCTTGGAAAGACAAAGCGAATGCCAGGTAGGCCATTTAGATCTAATTGGGGAACAAGGGAGGCGAAGTCATTGCCATCGGCACCTAGGCCATGAAGCCAAATGATGGCGGCAGTGGGCTTGTCGGCGGTCTCAATTTCGATGCAGGGCAGCAGTTCCATGGAATTCTCTACAAAAAGTGAAAAGGGTATTTTAAGTCGAGTATGCTGATGGCAACTTAACTCTCTGGATCTGCCCCTTTTTATGACTATCTCCATGTACCAGGCCAGCGCGCCACGCCTTATTAACAGCATGCGAAATTTATCCACGATTTTGGATAAAACCCAAATCTACATCGATACCAAGAAGATTGATCCCGCAGCGCTGCTGCAATTTAGACTCTTTCCGGATATGCTTAATTTCACACGGCAGATTCAAATTGCCAGTGATACCGCTAAGGGAGTGGTTGCCCGTTTGGCTGGAGTCGACATTCCGGCCTATGAAGATAATGAAACCAGCGTAGCGGAACTGCAGGCACGGATTGCAAAAACCATTGCCTTCATTGAAACGTTCACGCCGGCCCAGCTCGATGGAACCGAGGATAAAGCGATTGTGACAAAACGGGGCGATAAAGAAACCCATTACACCGGCATGCAGTTTTTACTGGGCCATGCCATTCCCAATGTGTACTTTCATGTATCGATTGCGTTTGCTATTTTGCGCCATAACGGCGTTGAGATTGGTAAACGGGATTACTTGGGCAAGCCATAAGTACACGCTCGTGAAGTGATGCTTAAGCGCATTTACCGTTTTCTATCTGGCCAGCATACTGCCGCCCTTGGTTTTGTGCGTAACGACGGCGGCAGACTGGCTGCGGGATTTCAGGGTGGGGCTGGGGATTGTGTGGTGAGGGCCATCGCCATCGCCGCAGAACGCCCCTACCTTGAAGTCTATGAGGCCCTGCGCAATGCCAACGCACACTATGCTGAGCACCGCAGCACGCGGCTGGCTAAACAGATTGCAGTGCGGGGCTCAACTCCGCGTAACGGCAACCACCGCTCTGTCTTTCATGATTATATTTTGAGCTTAGGATTTGAATGGGTGCCAACGATGGCGGTAGGTCAAGGCTGCCAAGTTCATCTGCGATCCACTGAAATTCCTACTGGAAGACTGATTGTGAAAGTATCCAAACACCTGAGTGCAGTCATTGACGGAGTAATTCACGATACGCACAATCCTGCACGCGGCGGGACACGCTGCGTATATGGTTACTACATTCAGAAACGATAGCTGCTTGCTGCCTTAGCCGAGCGCGCTTCTTCTTTGGCTTCTTTGCGAAACTCCCAGGGCGGTACCGGATTGGGGTCTGACCACAAACCCCGTTGCTTGGAGCGCGCATCCGCTTCTGCCTTTGCATAGCGCTGTGCTTCTTCCTTAGGTTGATCTTTAGCATAGTGCTTGTAAAACCACGCATAGCCATCCTGAATCATGCTTTGATTAATGTCGACTCCACTAATGTAGATCACGCCGAGATAGCGTCCATATTGGTCTTTTTTTCGTAAATCCACTTCCACATCGTGTTTAAAAATGCGACTGGCCAAATGGTCGCGCGCCTTTGTACCAAAGGCTTGTTTTTTTTCAGGAGTATCAATCCCAGCCAAGCGAATTTTGAGCTGCTGTTTGTCTTCTGTTAGTAGGGTAATGGTGTCTCCATCACTGATCGCAATAACCAGGCCAGGGGTTAGCGGCCCAGCGCTGATCGCGGTCGAGGTAAATAAAACAAGGCTAATGAACAGGGAGCGAATGGCATTCATCGGAATATTGTTACATTTTTGGTAATTATTGCCGCATTTTTTTATGTAATTTACTAAATAAAACAAGTCCGCATTCGAAAGGACCCTAAATTAGGTGACAATCGCATGTGTTGTATTTCTTTTGGTTTTTTGCTAAGTGAGTTTTTATGCCTTCTTATTGGTCCAGTAGCCCTTATCGCCACCTTCGCGTGAGTCCTGATAACCAGTTGATCGTGACGGACGATTTTTTGCGTACCTATTTAGATCGGCCCGAGCTTGCCTTAATTCCGGAGTCCTGTGCGGCGGAGCAAGCCCTGCATCAGCGTTTGCTTGAAAATCCCCAGGCAGAAATCAGTGACGCAGAAATTGCCCAGATGCAGGATGCCGATATTCAAGTCAATTACGGCATTTGGCTTCGTTACCGCGCTAAGCTCCTCAAAGCCCCCTCACTTGAAAACTTTTACATGAGTTTGTTTGAGGGCGAGGGCGTCGATGTACCCCCCTTATTTATTAGCCAATTAACGCAGGTCTTTTTACAGCACATCCTAGGCGAGGATGCTGCACCGCTTGAACTACGAATGGCGGAACTTTTCTTTAGAACGCAGGCGATTTCTATTCAGGAGGGCGGGGTAGTGATGGCCGCCGATGCCGAGACGATAGAGCGTAGCGCCAAGGCCGACGAGTTTGGCAGCATTGTGGACTTGCTCAAGCAAGGGACGATGGCCTCGCAATCGGTTGATTTAGATGTGTTGCATGAAGAAAATGCCAGCAACTACTGGACTCGAAATGAAGACTTTGATTTTGCAGTTCAGCTCAACTATAGCCAGCCGACGACGCGCAGCTTTTGCAGTGTGTTGCAACAATGGATCCACCATTTTTTAGGGGTGGATGTCAAAATTAAACCGCTCAAAGAGGTCAGCGATCCCAATTGGGTCTGGCATGTGGGCCTCGATGCGGCCTCGACTGAAATTCTGAATGCGCTCTACAACAAAGAGTCTGTTGATGAGCCTGATATGGCTCGCTTATTGTGTTTATTTCGCTTGGAGTTTATTAACTCGACCGATACGCGCCCTGAGTTTGCGGGGCGGAATGTGTATATGGCAATCGCGATGAATGAAAAAAATGAGCTGAAGTTAAAGCCCCAAAACCTGCTGTTTAACCTACCCTTGGCAAAATCATCGTAGTCTGACGCGCTGCAACGAAATCAGGTATGATCTAAGTATTAACCCTTAGATATTAACCCTTAAATCGGAGCATTATATGAACCAGACTATTTCAGGCCCTTCAGTAAAAATTGGCTTAAACACCGCATTTTTATCTGAAATTATCAATAAATTCAGTAACTTAGTTAGCATCATCCAAGAATCTTCCGCTGAAGCAAAAGAGCAGTACAAGAAGCACTCGATTTTGGGTGGCGGCTGGGAATAAGCAGCAAATTGGCCTGAGCTAGGCTAAATAGCAAGTTCCACGGAAGGGGTGAGTCAGTTTTGGCTCACCCCTTCTTCATTACTCTTAAAGTGTATTTCCTTCGGTATAGTGCCCCAATGCCTAAAATTCAGCGGACGCTACCTGCAGAATGCCTCGAATGCGGTAATCCACGACCATTAATGGGTAATTGCAAGCACTGTGGCAGTACGGATTTGCCGCAGGCCATCACCGATACCGTGGTCATTAATTTAGAGGCGGGCGCCCCCACGGCAGAAGAGGCCCTTGAGCGCCTAACGCAGCATGTGCGCGCTGCCAGTGAGGCTGGTATTCGGGCTTTAATTGTGATTCATGGCTATGGCTCGAGCGGTTCTGGTGGCAAGATTAAATGGGTAGTGCGTGATGCCCTTGAACATAATTATTTCTCGGATCGGGTAGACGAGTACTATTTTGGTGAGGATCTGGCGATTGGCAGTACTGGCTACCAGGCAGTCATTAAACGCCGCTCCAGTCTCAAACCGCATTTAAGTCAGTTTAAGATAGGTAATGCGGGCATGACCGTATTGCTAATGCATTAAAAAGGAAAACACAAAGAATGACTGCACACCATGCACCCAATGTCAGTAAGCCTGCCAAAGAAACGGTTGATACAGCGCAATTGCTCGCCGACTTTAAGGCCTTGGTAGCGGATGCCGAGGCACTACTTGATGCGACTGCAGATCAAGGCGGCGAAGCCGTAGCGCAGATTCGAGCGCAGGCGCAGGATTCGCTAGCGCAAGCGAAAACCAACTTGATGGATGTGCAAGATGAGCTAACTGAAAAAGCCAAAGCGGTAGCAGCCGATGCCGATGCCTATGTGCATGAGAAGCCATGGCAATCCATCGGCATTGCAGCAGGCCTGGGCTTGCTCATCGGCCTATTAATTAGCCGTCGCTAAGAGGATCCGCATGTCAGTAGAGGCAATGCTATCGTCGATCAAAAGCCTAGGGTCGACTGCGATCGAGATCATTCAAACTCGCTTGGAGCTGTTTTCGAGTGATATTCAGATTGGCTGGCAACGACTGCTTTCCGTTTTAGTGCTCGTCATCGTCGCACTCTTTAGCGTGTTGTTTGGTCTAGTGCTGCTTGCTATGTTGATTGTGGTTTTGTACTGGGATACCCATCGCGTATTGGTGCTGTCTTTAATGGCAGGCGGCTTTTTGTCCATCGGGGTCATCTTGGCTTTGTTTGTGCGCGCTCAAATGAATTCCATGCCGAGATTGTTTGAGGCCAGCTTGGGTGAGCTAGTCAAGGACCGAGATCATTTAGCATGAGCTCACGTTTACATCAGCTGTTAGAACGGCAGCAACGCTTGATTACCAAATCGGCTGCGCAGCGCGCCACCATTGCAGCGGATATGCGCGTGTGGCAAAAGCCAATGGCATGGGTCGATCGCGGTCTTGGAGTAGTTCAGTTGATTCAAAACAATCGTGTTCTGCTCTATGCTGCTTTTGCCTTATTAGCCAGTTATAAGCCAGCAGGTGCTCGTAAGCTGGTGATGTTTGCAGTGAGTGCGCTGAAAATAGCCCACCACGTACGTGATTTAATCTCGCCCAAAACATCGCCCAAACCAAAAGATTGAAGTGTCTGCCCGCAGCACTAAGTGGGATTGCGATTAAAATACGCTTCATGCCGTTTAAACCCGAAGAAGATGATCTAGGTCCGAGTAAGTCAGAGCTGAAACGCGAGATGACCGAGCGCCAAAAATTGGCCGAAGTGTTATCGAAGTTAAGTGGCGATGCACTGAAGAGCGTTCCGCTCGAAGAAAACATTCGCGATGCGATTGCGCAAACGCAAAAGATTAAAACATTTGAAGCCCTGCGGCGCCATAAGCAGTACCTCGGTAAATTAATGCGTGCACTTGATGCCGAGGAAATTGCTGCGATTGAAAAGCGTCTGGAAATTATTGAAGGGCCTGGAAAAGTTGAGACAGCAAAGTTGCATCAGCTTGAAGCGCTGCGCGATCGACTCATTGCCGACGATGCTGCTTTTACTCAACTCATTGAACGCTTTCCGGACTTGGACGTGCAAAACATTCGAACGCTCATTCGCAATGCGCGAAAAGAAAAGGAGCTAGGCAAGCCTCCCAAAGCCTATCGCGAAATTTTTCAACTGCTGCGCGCTTTAGATACTTAACTGGCTTTGCGCGCTGGCCGTGATTGTGGGCGGCGTGGCGCATTACTTGGTCTAGGCGTATTTCCAGCCTGTTTTTTACTTGCCTGCCCCTGACCTCGACCTTGCCGCTGGCCT
>DAIPIK010000045.1:0-8384 GCA_036770845.1 Polynucleobacter sp.
TCCTGAAACGAGCCGTCGTAGTTTGGCGCAAATGCAACCGTACCTTCATCGATCTCACTCAGCAACAAGTGCGTCGCAATCTTGGTCAGACGCGCTTCGGTGTAGCGCATTGCTGCTGCCCCGTCGCCGTCGCGTGAACCAAAGTTACCCTGGCCATCAATTAAGGGGTAACGCAATGAGAAGCTTTGGGCCAATCGAACCAAGGCATCGTAAGCCGATTGATCGCCATGCGGATGGAATTTACCCAACACATCACCAACTACCCGAGCACTTTTCACTGGCTTTGCATCCGAACGTAAGCCCATCTCGCTCATCGAGAAGAGAATGCGCCGCTGCACTGGCTTTTGGCCATCAGCCACCTCAGGCAAGGCGCGGCCCTTCACTACGCTAATCGCGTAATCTAAATAGGCTCGCTCGGCATAGACTGCCAGCGTTAAACCTTCGCTGCCATCGCCATCCATACCGCCCGATGATGCGCGCGGTGGAGTCGGAGGTGAATTGGAGCCAGCGGCGTCGATCGTAAACAAATCAGCCTGCTCTTGCATGCTGGCTGCTGAGGGTTTGCGCGTTGCCATTAAATATCCGCCTCTACTTCGTTGCCACGCTCTTCAAGCCAATCCCGCCTTGCACCAGATTCGGATTTACCCATCAGCATGTCCATGGTTTTAAATGTATCTTGCTCACTTAATGCACCCAAGGTAACTGGGAGTAAGCGGCGCGTATCGGGATTGAGGGTGGTATCCCACAATTGCTCCGCACTCATTTCGCCAAGGCCCTTAAAGCGGGAAATTTGCCAAGCGTTATCGCGAACACCGTCTTTGCGTAACTTATCTTCGATCGCATTGAGTTCGCTGGCATCGAGGGCATAAATCTTTTGCGCTGGCTTCTTACCGCGCGCAGGCGCATCAACCCGAAAGAGTGGTGGTCTGGCGATATACACATGCCCAGCATCCAGCAGCTTTGGAAAGTGTTTATAGAATAAGGTGAGTAATAAAACCTGGATGTGCGAACCATCCACATCGGCATCCGACAGAATGCAAATCTTGCCGTAACGCAAATTGGATAGGTCCGGCGTGTCATTGAGGCCATGGGGGTCAACGCCAATCGCCACCGCAATGTCATGCACCTCGTTGTTAGCAAATAAGCGATCGCGCTCTGCTTCCCAGGTATTAAGAACCTTACCGCGCAAGGGTAATATGGCCTGGTACTCTTTATTGCGACCCATTTTGGCGGAGCCACCAGCAGAGTCACCCTCAACTAAAAAGAGTTCGTTCAGCGCAATGTCTTGGCTCTCGCAGTCCGTCAACTTGCCTGGTAGCACCGCAACGCCCGATGATTTTTTCTTTTCGACTTTTTGTCCAGCGCGGGTACGGGCTTGCGCTTGCTTGATTACCAGCTCAGCCAATTTGCGGCCATAGTCCACATGCTGATTTAGCCAAAGCTCGAGTGCCGATTTGGAAAAACCGGAAACCAAACGCACCGCATCACGGGAGTTAAGGCGTTCTTTAATTTGCCCCTGGAACTGGGGGTCAAGTACTTTGGCAGACAAAATAAAGGAAGCGCGTGCAAACACATCCTCGGGCATTAACTTCACCCCCTTGGGTTGCAAGGCATGCATTTCGATAAAGCCTTTGACCGCATTAAAAAGTCCTTCGCGCAGGCCGCTTTCATGGGTGCCGCCAGCGGGCGTCGGAATTAAATTCACATAGCTTTCGCGAACGGGTGGGCCATCTTCGGTCCAGGTCACTACCCAAGCAGCGCCCTCACCTTCAGCAAAGGTATCTTCATCGGCTTTGCCGGTGGCGTATTGCTCTGCTTCAAATGCGGGTATCACTTCAGCGCTGTGGCCTGCCTGCGCTAGGGCTTCATTGAGGTAGCCACGCAAACCCTGCGCGTATTGCCAGGATTGCGTCTCACCGCTTTTTTCTTGAATTAAGGTGACTTTGACGCCAGGCAGCAATACTGCTTTTGAGCGCAGCAGGCGAATCAGGTCCGCCATTGGAATGGCAGCACTGTCAAAATATTTACCATCAGGCCAGGCCCGGACGCGCGTACCGTGGGCTTTATCGCCTTTATCGGCCGGCTTCGTTTTGAGTTTCTCAATCACATTGCCATCAGCAAAGCTCAAGGTAGATATTTGGCCCTCACGCCATACCGTGACATCAAGGCGCTTGGAAAGGGCATTGGTTACCGATACCCCAACGCCGTGCAAACCGCCGGAGAAGGCATACGCCCCGCCGCTGCCTTTTTCAAACTTGCCACCTGCATGCAACTGGGTAAAGACAATTTGCACCACGGGTAACTTTTCGGTGGGGTGCATGCCTACCGGAATGCCTCGACCATCGTCCTCAATGCTGACGCTGCCATCGGCATGCAAAGTCACCATGATTTGCTTACCAAAGCCGCCCAGAGCCTCATCGGATGCGTTATCCAGCACTTCCTGGATGATGTGGAGGGGGTTATCCGTCCTGGTATACATTCCAGGGCGCTGACGGACGGGCTCAAGTCCTTTGAGAACTTGAATCGATGATTCGCTGTATTCGGAGGTTTTACGGGTTGCCATGCGCAGAAATTGTAGTCATGTCTGGGATTGCCCTCTTTTTTTACCGTTGCACGGGCTTTGCTCACGCATTTTGAGGCGCTCTTTGACCCTTACGCGTGATTATTTGCCCATTCATGCCAAAATTGGACCATGGGTGCACTTAGTCATATTCGGGTTTTAGACCTCAGCCGGGTTCTTGCGGGTCCGTGGTGTGCCCAAAATTTAGCCGACTTAGGTGCGGATGTCATTAAAGTCGAGCGCCCCAATGTTGGGGACGATACCCGCCATTGGGGACCTCCGTTCGCGCAAAATCCACAAGGCGAAGATACGGCAGAAGCGGCTTATTTCATATCAATCAATCGCAACAAACGCTCGATTACCGTCGATATCAGCACGCCGGAGGGTCAAGACATCATTCGCAAACTAGCCTGCGAATCCGATGTCGTGATTGAAAACTACAAGGTGGGTCAATTAAAAAAATATGGGCTGGATTACGATAGCCTCGCCTCACTAAAACCCGATCTGATTTATTGCTCCATCACCGGCTTTGGTCAAACTGGCCCTTACGCTCAGCGCCCTGGCTATGACTTCATTATTCAAGGCTTGGGTGGCTTTATGAGCGTGACGGGTGAAGCCGACGATTTACCCGGCGGCGGACCCCAAAAAGCGGGGGTTGCGATTGTCGATTTATTTACCGGCATGTACGCCAGCTCAGCCATTTTGGCTGCCGTGATTCACCGCGATCGCACTGGCCTAGGTCAATACATCGACATGGCTTTATTGGATACCCAAATTGCAGTCATGGCCAACATCTCGAGTAATTATTTGTGCACTGGAACTGCGCCTCGACGCTGGGGCAATGCCCACCCCAATATTGTTCCGTATCAAACTTTCCCTACCTCCGATGGCTGGATGATCATTGCCGTTGGCAATGACAGTCAATTTCGTCAGTTTGTAAAGGCAGGCGGACAAGAACAACTGGCAGACGATGCGCGCTTTGCCGATAATCCATCGCGCGTTGCGCACCGCTCTATTTTGGTTTCCTTGCTCACGGAAATGACGAAGACCAAAACCAAGAATGATTGGATTGCTACTCTCGAAAAAGCGAACGTACCGTGCGGACCCATCAATGATTTGAAAGAAGTATTTGAAAATGAGCAAGTGGTCTCGCGCCAGGTTGAATTGCAAGTACCGCACCCCACTGCCGGCACCATGAAATTGGTTGCAAGCCCCATGAAGTTATCGGCAACACCCGTCGAGGTTCGTATGCCCCCACCGACATTAGGTCAGCATACCGACGAGGTGCTGCGCGATCGCCTTGGTCTGAGTGCTGAAGCGATTTCAGCGCTACGCCAAAAGCAGGCAATTTAAGCCTCCCATGGCAAGCGCCCAATCCAAAGCCTTTATTCCGCTGAAACACCTCCTCATTTATGGCGGCCTGTTAGTCACCATGTCGATGGGTATTCGCCATGGCTTTGGTTTATTTAATCTTCCCATTACTGCAGCCAATGGTTGGGATCGCGAAACCTTTGCGCTGACAATTGCCCTGCAGAATTTAGTGTGGGGTGCGCTACAGCCGGTTACCGGCGCGCTCGCTGACCGCTTTGGTGCTTTTCGCATCATGGTGGCTGGCGGCATCCTCTATGCCTTGGGTTTGGTGGGCATGGGTCTATCAACCGATATTCTGCCGTTCACAGTCGCGGGCGGTCTCTTAATTGGCTTAGCGCAAACCGCCACCACCTACAGCGTCGTCTATGGAATTTTGGGACGTAATGTAGCCGCTGAGAAACGGGTTTGGGCAATGGGGATTGCGGCTGCAGCGGGGTCCTTTGGTCAGTTCCTGATGATTCCAGTAGAGCAAGGCCTCATTACCCACTTTGGCGCAAGCGATGCACTGCTGCTGCTGGGTTTAATGGCGACCTTGATGTTGCCCATTGCCTTTAAGCTTAAAGAGCCTGCAGGATCAGGCCATTTGCAGCTAGGCAATCAAACGATTGCGGAGGCGCTGGGTGAGGCTATGCACAACCGCAGCTTTCAGTTACTCACGTTAGGTTATTTTGTCTGTGGCTTTCAGGTGGTTTTTATTTCTGTGCATCTGGCGCCTTACCTCAGCGATCTCTCCAAGGCAGTCCCATCGGTTGGCTCTCCGGCAGTTGCTAGCACGGCTCTCGCTTTGATTGGACTCTTTAACGTATTCGGCACCTTTTATGCGGGCGTTTTAGGTCAGCGCTTTCCAAAGCGGTATTTACTCTCTGGCATCTACGCAAGCCGTGCCGTTGCTATCGCCCTCTTTGTGTTTATGCCAATCACTCCATTTTCAACTTACCTATTTGCTGCAGTAATGGGATTTCTTTGGCTCTCGACTGTACCCCTCACTAATGCCATCGTGGCACAGATTTTTGGTGTTAAATATTTAAGCATGCTCTCTGGCTTAGTATTCTTTTCACACCAATTGGGGAGTTTTTGTGGCGCCTATTTGGGTGGTCTTTTGTATGATCGCAGCGGCACCTATGATGTGGTGTGGATGATTGCGATTGTGCTGGGTATTTTTGCCGCACTCATTAACCTACCGATTCAAGAACGCGCCCTTGGGCGACTGCAGTCAACCTAAATCAGCTTACTTGTCGATACAGACTGTCTGAGTACAATTCAGTATGCGCGCCCTTTTTAGCACAGCAATCCGTAAACCCGTATGGCAACGTCTTGCTGTGTTGCTCTTATGCGGTCTTGTTTTAAGCTTGACCTTTATGGCTTACTTTGCACCCGAACTCATGATTGCATTAAGCAATACTGTTTGGGCGCTGTGCGGCTTTTAAATACAAGCGATTGAATTGCATTACTCGCCGTAGCACAATGGATAGTGCACATGCCTCCTAAGCGTGGGATACAGGTTCGATTCCTGTCGGCGGGACCATGGTCCCGATACATCATCACAAACGCCTCGCTTTTTTATTCTCAAATGATTTAAAAAGTCAATCGGATTATTTAATCAAAAAGTTATCCACAGTGAATGTGGATAAATTGCAGAAAGTGTTGCTAAGTATTGAATTTTTATAGGCTGATCTAGATTGCTTAAAAAATAAGCAGCGTTTATTTGGCAGTTTTTTGTTTTGTTTCACCATTGACTTTTGTTTTTTTAATCCCATTCATTCCTGATTTTTGATAAATGCGATGCCAATCCGTGGATTAAAAAAGGAAATGCATTTCAATTCCTGCTTGCGCGCAGATTGCTTTCTCGTACACTTAAACGCATGAATACACTCACGCCGAGCACCCTCGCCGCCCTCGAAGAATTGCTCCAAAATACGGCGCGCTCAGTTCCATCGGAATACGTGCCCATTTTTCTTGCCATTCCATCCGGCAATCAGCTCGGCCAAACCGTGGGCCATCTGCACTCGGATTTTTTCACTTTTTTAAAGCAATCCCTGACCACGAGCCCAATTGATGGAGTTCGCATTGAGTCTCATCGCATGCTGCTCGATGGTCGTCGTCCCGCCCTCCTGAGCCAAACCATGCGCGCCTTAGCCGATCGGATGCGCCAAGGGGGGTTTATTCCAGGCTGGCGTAACGAAGAATTTGCCTTTATCGATGCGCAGGGGCATGCCTTGTTTCAGCTGGAACGGGCTGCCTTTCGTAGCTTTGGCTTAAAGAGCATGGCTAGCCACATCAACGGTTTCACCGAAAGCGGCCAAATCTGGCTGGGTCGCCGCAGTGAAAACAAGCAAATTGACCCTGGAAAACTGGATAACTTGAGTGCAGGGGGTATTGCAGCCGATGAGACCCCCTGGGTTTGCGCTTACCGTGAGCTCTGGGAGGAAGCCGGCATCCCCAAAGCCATTGCGAGCGAGATTCAGCCGGCAGGCCGTATGGAGATGCGCAGACCCACCCCGCCCTTGGGCTTTCATGTGGAATCGCTGTTTGTCTACGATTTAGTGCTGCCAAGCAATTTACTGCCCACTAACCGCGACGGCGAGGTGGCTGGCTTTATTGCGGTTTCCTATGGCGAAGCGGCTGCCCGTATCTTGGCCGATGAATTCACTGCGGACGCTGCTTTGGTCACCGCCGATTTTATTTTGCGGCGCAGCATTACCTAAGTTTGATTCAGGTCACGGCATTCGCGATCGAATCATGGTTAAATGCGTATAAGGATGAAACAGGGGTGCCCTCCGTAATTGGTGGCGCTGAGAAAGACCCTATTACCCGATCCAGATAATGCTGGCGTGGGGAGTGTCATCAAAACCGGTACCCGGTTTCGTCCATCGAATAATCAGTTAGGAGATGGATATGAGCACAGCAGACGTTAAAACAAAACCCGCAAAACCCGAGATCCCCACCCTCAAAAGTCTAGAACGTGACTTTGGGCAAAAGTTTGCGTATCCCGCTTCAACGAAGACCTACTTAGAAGGCTCGCGTCCGGATATCAAAGCACCGATTCGCATGATTGAGCAATTGCCTACGGCAGTAGGCAAGGAGATGGTTCCCAATCCACCGGTTCCCGTCTACGACACCTCAGGCCCTTACAGTGATCCGGATATTGTGATTAATCTGGAAAAAGGCTTGCCAAAGCTGCGCGCCGATTGGATTGCGCAGCGCGGTGATACCGAGCAACTGGCTGGCCCTACTTCCGAGTATGGTGTAGCACGCTCCATCGATGCAGCAACTCAGCACCTGCGCTTTGCCCACATTGGAGCGCCCCGCGTTGCCAAGTCTGGGGCCAATGTCAGTCAAATGCATTACGCCCGCAAAGGGATCATTACGCCCGAGATGGAATACGTTGCCCTGCGTGAGTCAATGGGCCTCGAGCAATTACGTAAAGATCCCCGTTACACCCAATTACTCAAACAACATCCTGGTAAAAGCTATGGTGCCAACTTACCTGAGAACGTGACCCCTGAATTTGTTCGGCAAGAAATCGCCGCTGGTCGCGCGATCATTCCAGCCAACATCAATCACCCCGAGTTAGAGCCGATGATTATTGGCCGCAACTTCCGAGTCAAGATTAACGGTAACTTAGGTAATTCCGCCGTCACTTCCTCGATTAATGAAGAAGTCGAAAAGATGGTGTGGTCGATTCGTTGGGGTGCTGACACCATCATGGATCTCTCCACCGGTAAACACATCCACGAAACCCGCGAATGGATTATTCGCAACTCCCCCGTGCCGATTGGTACGGTGCCCATTTATCAGGCGCTGGATAAAACCGGCGGCATCGCCGAAGACCTCACCTGGGAAATGTTCCGTGACACCTTAGTAGAGCAAGCTGAGCAAGGCGTTGATTACTTCACCATTCATGCTGGGGTATTGCTGCGCTACGTTCCATTGACTGCTGACCGCATCACCGGCATTGTGTCGCGCGGCGGCTCCATCATGGCGAAATGGTGCCTCGCTCACCATAAGGAGAATTTCCTCTACACCAAGTTCGATGAAATTTGCGAAATCATGAAGGCCTATGACGTGTCCTTCAGCTTAGGTGATGGTTTGCGTCCAGGCTGTATTGCCGATTCCAATGACGCAGCCCAGTTTGGTGAATTGCATACCTTGGGCGAGCTCACGGCCAAGGCTTGGAAGCACGATGTTCAGGTGATGATCGAAGGCCCAGGCCACGTTCCGATGCAGCGCATTGAAGAGAACATGACCGAAGAGCTCAAGCATTGCTTAGAGGCACCCTTCTATACCCTCGGACCACTAATTACCGATATTGCACCAGGCTATGATCACATTACCAGCGGTATTGGCGCGGCGCAAATTGGTTGGTACGGCACAGCAATGCTTTGCTACGTCACACCTAAAGAGCATTTGGGTTTGCCAGACAAAGAAGATGTGCGCGAAGGCATCATTACCT
>DAIPIK010000046.1:0-8348 GCA_036770845.1 Polynucleobacter sp.
GCAACGCAGCACTCCTTGAGTGCTTCGCTGAGAAGCACATGGTCAATGCGCATACCTGCATTGCGCCGAAAGCCCATCATGCGGTAGTCCCACCAGCTAAACGCTTTCGGTGCTTGATCAAAAAGGCGGAATGAATCATGCAGCCCTAAGCCGATTAGCTGTTCAAATGCGCCGCGCTCTTCGGGCGATACCAGATTTTGCCCTACCCACTTTGCTGGCTCATGCACATCGCGGTCTTCGGGGGCAATATTAAAATCACCCAATAAAGCCAAGCGCGGATGGCTGCTGAGTTCGGTCTGTAGCCAGGTTTGCAATGCTTTCAACCACGCTAATTTGTATTGAAACTTATCGCTATCCGGTGATTGGCCATTGGGAAAATAAGCAGAGATCAAACGCATCGGCTGCTTACCCTTAAAGCAGACTGTCGCAGCCAGAGTCCGTTGTTGCTCATCGTCAAAGCCCGGAATATTACGTACCGCCTTTAAAAAGGCAGTATCACCATCAGCAGCAATCGATGCTAAGGCAGCGCGGCGCAATAGAATAGCTACGCCGTTATACGTTTTTTGGCCGGCAGCAAGGCTAATGTAGCCAGCCGCCTCAAACTCCGCATGCGGATACTTATCATCCGTTAGTTTGAGCTCTTGCAGGCAAAGTGCATCGATTGGCGTTTGTGCTTTTTCTTGGGACTCTAGCCAGCGCAATACGTGTGGCAACCTTACCTTAATCGAATTAACGTTCCAAGCAGCAATCCGCGTTACATCAGTCATCGATACCCAATTCGTGCAATTTACGTGTAATAGTGTTCCGGCCGATGCCCAAACGCTGCGCCGCCTCAACGCGCCGCCCGCGAGTCACCTCTAAGGCTGCTTGCAATACCGCCTTTTCAAAGCGCGAGGTCAATGCGTCAAACACATCTTTGTGGCCCTCTTGCAGCATTTTAACGGCGAGCCGTCCAAGTCCACTTTCCCAATCGCCAGGCGCATTACGTTGCGTTGTAATGACAGTACCGCCCTGCTCCTCGGCTTGTACTGATTCAGCGATACCACTATGCGCATCCAAATCAGCAGGCAAGTCGCTCACACCAATTTCAGCGGCAGGAGCCATGACGGTTAGCCAATGGCACAGGTTTTCAAGTTGGCGCACATTACCCGGAAATGGTTTTTCCGAAATGACTTTGATGGCTTCATCCGATAAACGCTTTGGTTCGACCGCTAAAGCCTTGGCGCAGTGCTGCATAAAATGCCGTGCTAACACAGGAATATCTTCTGCGCGTTCGCGCAGTGCCGGCAAGCGCAATCGAATCACATTTAATCGGTGCAATAAATCTTCCCGGAATAAGCCCGTCGCCACGCGCGACTCTAAATTTTGATACGTCGCGGCAATAATGCGTACATTAGCTCGAATCGGGTCATGCCCACCGACACGATAAAAATGACCGTCGGTTAATACGCGCAGCAGACGGGTTTGCAAATCAAATGGCATATCACCGATCTCATCCAAAAACAGTGTGCCGCCATCGGCTTGCTCAAAACGCCCCCGACGCATGGTTTGAGCCCCTGGAAATGCTCCGCGCTCATGACCAAAAAGTTCAGCCTCAAGCAGGTCTTTTGGAATAGCGGTGATATTGAAGGCAACAAAGGGGCTCTTGGTCCGAGGGCTGTGTTTATGCAGTGCTCTGGCAACCAATTCCTTTCCAGTGCCTGACTCCCCCGTAATTAGAACCGTTGCATGGGATTGTGCCAAACGACCAATCGATCGAAAGACTTCTTGCATCGCAGGCGCTTGGCCAATAATCTCGGGTGTTTCTTGCTGCCAATAGCGCGGCTCTTTTGCCGCAGGCTGAGATCGCTCACTCTCCCCAATTGCCCTGCGGATTAATTCAATCGCCTTTTCTAAATCAAATGGCTTTGTCAAATACTCAAACGCGCCACCCTGAAATGACGATACTGCCGAATCTAAATCAGAATACGCAGTCATCACAATCACGGGCAAATTCGGATGACTAGCTTTGACGTGTTGCAGCAGATCGAGGCCATTGCCTCTGGGCATGCGAATGTCGGAAATCAAAATCTGCGGCGATTCGTTCTCAAGCGCGTTGAGAACATCGTTTGGATTGGTAAAACTCCGGTGAGACAAGCCCTCCCGAGTCAATGCCTTTTCCAGAACCCAACGGATCGACTGATCGTCGTCCACAATCCACACTGATTTGCTCATGCTGATAACTCCTGCTTGCGATACGGTATCTGAATATGAAAATCCGTCTTACCCGGCTGACTTTCACAGGCAATAAATCCCTGATGTTGCTGCACAAATGTTTGCGCCAATGTTAGGCCTAAGCCGCTGCCGCCTTCACGGCCACTGACGAGTGGGAAAAAGATGCGATCGCGGATTTCTTCTGGAATGCCGGGGCCGTTGTCAATCACATGCAAATCCAAGGCAAGTTTGTAGCGCTGCTTTGCAATCGTTACCGAACGGGCGACGCGGGTACGAAACTCAATCACTGCAGTACCGCGGCGTATCTCCTCGGATAAGGCCTGAGCTGCGTTATGGGCGATATTGAGTACTGCCTGAATCAGCTGTTCTTTGTCGCCAATAATATCCGGCAAGCTCGTGTCATAGTTGCGAATAATGCGCAATCCATTAGGGAACTCAGCGAGCACTAAACTACGGACACGCTCGAGAGACTCATGCAAATTAATGAGCTCGGTTGTATGGGCACGGCGGTGCGGCGCCAACAAACGATCGACCAGAGTCTGCAGACGATCGGATTCTTTAATGATGACTTGGGTGTATTCCCGCAGGCCTTTTTCTGGGAGCTCGAATTCTAAAAGCTGAGCAGCGCCACGAATGCCGCCTAGGGGGTTTTTGATTTCATGCGCTAAGTTGCGCATTAACTGCTTATTGGCCTCCACCTGCTGCGTCACGCGCTCATCACGCTCACTGCGCAACTGCTGATCGAGCGGGAACCATTCCATCAACATGAGGTCCGGCTCCTCCAATAAAGCAATCACTACATGCGCTGGAACAGCATCATAGTGGATGGTATTTGGAAATACATGCAAGATCATTTCTTGACGCTGTGCTGCCGTAACGTTGTTCGCAACCTCTTCAATCATCCCGCCCAGCGCTGGATTATCCGCAAAAAGCTCGCTTAGCAAATGACCTACGATGGCCTTCCGGGAGAGTTCGAGCGCAGACTCAGCCGCTGGATTCGCATAAAACAAATGCTTCGTCTTGCCATCAAAAATAATGATGGCATTGGGTAACTGATCAAGCAAGTTCGGAACAAAAGGGGCAGCCGAAGCTGCCCCTTTGAACGAATTGCGCAATACACCTGCGCTCAAGGATTACTCCTGCAATTAAAGTGAGTAGTACATGTCAAATTCGATGGGGTGGGTCGTCATACGGAAACGAGTAACCTCTTCCATCTTCAAATCAATGTACGCATCTAACATCGAATTGGTAAACACACCACCACGGGTTAAGAATTCACGATCCTTATCCAAGCAATCCAAAGCCTGATCTAAGCTGTGGCATACGGTTGGGATCTTTGCATCTTCTTCTGGTGGCAAGTCATACAAATTCTTGTCGGCAGCTTCGCCTGGATGAATCTTGTTCTGCACGCCGTCCAAACCAGCCATCAAGAGCGCTGAGAAGCACAGGTATGGGTTGGCCAATGGATCTGGGAAGCGTGTTTCAATACGGCGACCTTTTGGACTCGATACATGCGGAATGCGAATCGAAGCAGAACGGTTGCGGGCAGAGTAAGCGAGCTTCACTGGAGCCTCAAAGCCCGGAACCAAACGCTTGTAGGAATTGGTGCCTGGATTAGTAATGGCATTGAGTGCACGGGCATGCTTAATGATGCCGCCGATGTAATACAAGGCGAATTCAGAAAGACCGGCATAACCGTTGCCAGCAAACAAGTTCTCACCGTTCTTCCAGACGGACTGGTGCACGTGCATTCCAGAACCGTTGTCACCAACGACTGGTTTAGGCATAAAGGTAGCAGTCTTGCCATACGCATGCGCTACGTTTTGTACTACATACTTTAACCAAATGGTCCAATCGGCACGCTGAGTGAGTGTGCTGAACTTGGTACCCAATTCGTTTTGGCCTTGGCCAGCAACTTCATGGTGATGTACTTCGACTGGAATGCCCATGGACTCCAAGATCAAACACATTTCAGAGCGCATGTCCTGGAAAGAATCCACCGGAGCTACTGGAAAGTAACCGCCTTTTTTACCAGGACGGTGACCGGTATTACCGCCTTCAATCTCAGCAGACGATGACCAAGGAGCTTCTTCGGAATCAATCTTGACGAAGCAACCCTTCATATTGTCGCCCCAGCGGACGCCGTCAAAAATGAAGAACTCAGGCTCTGGGCCAAAGTAAGCAGTATCACCTAGTCCAGTACCCTTCAAATAGGCTTCAGCGCGCTTGGCGATCGAACGCGGATCGCGATCGTAGCCTTTGCCGTCGGATGGCTCGATGACATCGCAGGTAATCACTAAAGTTGGCTCTTCATAGAAGGGGTCGATGTAGGCCGCAGTTGGGTCTGGCATCAACAACATATCGGAGGCTTCAATGCCCTTCCAGCCCGCAATCGAAGAGCCGTCAAATGCATGACCACTTTCAAACTTATCTTCATCGAAATGCGAGATGGGCACGGACGTGTGCTGCTCTTTGCCTTTGGTATCGACAAAGCGAAAGTCAACAAAGGTGCACTCTTTCTCTTTAACCAACTTCATTACGTCAGCGACGGTTTTTGTCATGCAAATCTCCTCAATAAATGAACCAAATTCTGTAATCGTTGGCATGCCCTGATGGTGCACACAACATCTATTCCATGTATGCAATGTATCGAAAGCGAACCGCTTGAATCGCTATTATTGCACTAGTAAAGTGCCTAAAAAGGGGTGTTACTCGGATTTTTGCACTAATTTAGTGCTTAATTAGGTCGTGAATTTGGTAATTGAGGGATTGTGTCCCTTGGCGAAGGGCCTCCCAAGCCAGCTGCACTGTATCGGCGCAGCCTTTAACGCCCAATTCAATATGGCGCCGGGCGTAAATACCACCCCGCACTGGATCCCCTACCGATGGCAAGCTAAAGACTTTAACGCCCTCAAAACGCCGTTCAATCTCCTCCATCAGTGGAGTTAAGCGAGATTCAATGCCCTCAGGGACGATAAAACTTTTTTCTAGCCAGTTATCTTGATGAAACAGGTGCGAGTAATGGTGATCGAGACACCACGCCATCATGGGCGCCGCCATCACCGGAAAGCCAGGGAAAAAATGGTGTTCCTGAATCCGAAATCCTGGAATTTGGTTGTATGGATTGGGAATGATTTCGCAGCCCACCGGAAACTCACCCATCTTAAAGCGATGCTGATTCTCAGCAAGCGATAAATCGGCTTTTGCCGCATCACCCTCTGCCATGGTGATGATGCGATTCGCAATCAGTACCTTTGCTTCCGGATGCAATTCGATCTCGAGGCCCAATGCCTTAGCAGCGCTTACGCGGGTATGGTCATCGGGGGTAGCGCCAATACCGCCAGTACTAAAGACAACATCACCACTAGCGAACGTTTCTTTTAGGCATTGCACAATTTGGTCTGGATCATCGCTCACATAACGGGCCCACGATAAACTCAAACCGCGCTCGTTGAGTAACTCAATCATTTTGCTCAGGTGTTTATCAGCGCGACGGCCCGATAAAATCTCATCGCCAATCACAATCAAACCGAAGCGTCGTGCCGGCTGCTTATCCATGGCTGCCATTTACGATGCCTCCATATCAATCACAGCGTGCTCCACCTTCGGTGTTTTGGCCTCTTCCGTTGCACGCAATTCTTTGAGGGCGCCCAATAAGAAATGGGCAAACCACAGCGCGGCAAAAACAAAGATGATGGAGTACACCCAAAGCGCCACAAAGCTCACAAAGGGGAATAAAACCAACGCCAGTGCAGAAGTGGCCCAAAAGAAGGTGGGCACTGCACCGAGCATACCGGCTACAACACCCATACCCAATAACTCCCAGCGATAGCGCTCAAGCAACATGTCGCGCTCGGCGGCAGTAGCATGCTTTAGCAAAACGTCATACGACATAAGGCGCATGGTTAGCCAGCCCCAGAGCAAAGGCGGCAATATAGCCACGAGCGGTGGAACCCACCATACCGGCAGAGTCAACATAATCAAAGCCAAGCAAATGAAGGCAGACCAAATGGTGTAGAAAAAACTACCGATCATGCCGCCCTTGCCTAGCGCCTCAATGCCGCTGTAATTGCCTTGACGCATCACGCTAGTGACGATTGCCGGTACAGTGGAAAACGCGATGTAGACCAGCAAGCTAGTTGCGATTAAGGGGATTAAGAGCATTACCAAAAACAAAGGGGCGACCCAAGCACGCGCTTCATCAAGCCCTACCCAAGTCAATACGGTTTGAATCCAGCTCGTAAAAATCGAAGTGGTTAAAAACACCCGCAGCATATCCAGCGCAGGTGACCATATCAACCAAATGACAACGCCCCAGAGGATCGAGACAATCAAAAATGGTCGAAAACTAAGCCAGAGCATGCGGGGATGCATTGTTCCCACCACGGCCAAACCAAGCGAACGAAACACGTTTTGAACTCCTTGCATTGGCTTACTTTCGCTTCAGGTGAAATAAATGAAGGTAGGCATGGCGCAATCCTTGCCACTGCTGGGACCAAATCGAATTGGGTACGCTGAGGCCGCGCACTCCCGTGGGATAAACCGCATTCGGAAATATAGCTGTTTTAAAGAGCATGTCCCACCACGGGAATAAAACACCAAAGTTACAGCCTCCCAATACGCCCGGCTTACCGATGGCCTCATGTCCATAGCCAACCGCGTGGTGCATGCGATGAAACATTGGTGAAATCAAAAAATAACGTCCAATACCCAAGTGTATTTTTAGATTCGCGTGCTGCCAACTTTCGATCAACTGACCAACGACAACCAAAAAGACAAACTGACTGGGGGGCACACCAAAAAGTAAGGCAAAGAATGCAAAGACCAACGCATGCATGATGTCATCAACAACGTGATTGCGATCATCTGACCAGGCATTCATGGCCACTTGGCTATGGTGCAAGGTGTGCAATTGCCACCACCACTGAAATCGATGGGAGGCGCGATGATAGACATATTCAACAAAGTCCAGCATTACGAGGTAAATACAAAAGCTCACTAGCGGAATGGTGGTGACGCCTGGCCACCAATCTTCCACATTAAGTCGTTCAAAACGCCAGTCGTGTAAAACCGATTGCATCTGGAAAAAGAGTCCAGAGAATGCAAAGAAGATGAACATTTGAAAAAAGCCTAGCCGATGAAAGAGCGTATAGGCCACATCGGGCCACTTGGCTTTTACATGCGCACCTTGATTCTCCGCTGGATTGACTCGCTCCCAAGTCCGCAACACCAGCACAATGATGGCAATTTGCAGCACACCCAGCATGAACCACTCGACACCATCGTAGGCGTCTTCTGCCAATCCAATCCAATTGAGCTGAAATAAAAGTGGCTCCACGACATGCCGATAGAGGCTCTCCTGCACTTCGCCATACCATTGAGTGATCGTTAAATCAGGATCGACCGCACTCATGCTGGTTTTGCCTTCACCGAACTTAAAGGAAGCACATCAAAGCAGTAGCCCTTGCGTTTCCAGCCCTCAATTAGGGGCTCTAAAACCGTTGGGGCCCACGCATCTTTACGTGACCAAATGCCCAAATGCGCCATCGTAATGTCGCCCGGCTTAACCGATTGCAAGGCCTTTTCCAAAAGGGCTTGATTGGGAAACTTCTCCGAATTCAATTCATCGCCTAAGAATCCGGCGGGAGCCCACCCAATGTGGCGATAGCCACACTGCTCGGCCATGGCAATCAAGCGAGGCGAGGTCTTGCCGCCCGCAGCACGCCAAATTGGATCCAAGGGTCGATTGCTCAGCTCCTGAAAACGCGTATTCACCCGATTAATCTCCGCACAGACTTCAGCGCCGTTCATGGATTTAACTTGATTGGCGTTGGCACCGAACTCCGGTTTCATTTGCACCCGCGCATCGCCAGCTGAATTTGCTGGCAGGTCTTTCACAAAGTAAACGTGGTCATAGGTATGGCTTCCAAACCGGTGCCCCTCTTTTACCCGCTCTTGCCAAAAAGGTTTCCAGCTATCGTCTAAAGAATAGTCGCCACGAAACGTTTTTTCATTGGCCAGAAAGAATGTGGCTTTTACTTGCTGCCGATTCAAAATCGCGGCAACCGTTTCCGCTACCGCCATATTGCCAGTATCAAACGTAAGGTAGATGGGCTTTTGACAGGTCTTTGCCT